>DASYZW010000574.1:0-4900 GCA_035945915.1 Verrucomicrobiia bacterium
ATTCCGCCGCGAGTTGTTCGACAACCGAACGCGATTTTAGTTCCGGCGGCAGCACGTCCCACGTGTACGTTTCCATTTCCAGGTGCGAACAGGCCTTCGGATTTTTCTCGAGCCAATCCAATGTTCCCGACAAATGATCATTGGTATTCTGGAATGGCGACATGGCAACCGCATGCAAAGGCACATGATAGTGAATGCGCCATTCGGACAATTTTGAATTTTGAATTTCTAATTTTGAACTCAAGGCGTCGGGGAGGTCGCGGTAATACGCCAGTCGCCCGTCCGGGTCACGGGCGATTACCTGGTGCAAATAGACGTCGTCGGTGAATTTTTTCAAAGCCGCCCGCGCTTCAGGGCCCGCGACCGTCTTGAGCGCCGAGCTCAGGTGAATTTTGCTGATTCGAATCCCTGCCGATTCAAAATCGGCCAGCGCCCTTGCCGGGTCTTCGAATTCCACGGCGAAATGACAGCAATCGTAGTTGACGCCCAGAGACTCATTCAATCGCGGGTCGTTCTTTTGTTCGTCTCGCAATTGCGCAAAAAGTGCAATCGTTTCGGCGCTGTTTTCCAGAAGGCAAAGCGGTTCCGGCTCAAGACCCAGGTGCAATTGTTTCCCCGTCTGTTCGGACACGCGTGATACGTGCTCGACACAGCGCCACAGATTCTGGCGAATAGCCGATTTTTGCGCTTCCGTCCGGATGAATTGCTTGAACCCGCCCGGAAGCGTGCTGACGCTGCCGGCAACTCCGTCCGGCACAAGCTTCGCCAGCAGGTCGAAAAGTAAATTCGTGTACGACAGCCGGTCCGAACCTGTCCAATCCGGCAGATACACCGACTCCTTAACCGGCGTACCGTGGAATGGTCCGTAGGGAAAGCCGTTAATGGTAAAAACGTAACAGTCATTTCTATCGAGCCAGCGCTGGAATTCCAAAAGGGCCCGGCGATCCGCCAGTTCGGTGGCGGCCACACTGCCCAGGCGCAGTCCAATGGCAAAGCGGCGCCCGGGAGAAACCCGGCTTCGCACCGCCAGGGCATAATTTTGCAGGGAATCCAAGGTTTCCGGCCAATTTCGGCCGTGATGGATATTCGTGCAATAGGCAAGGTGGATGCCGTGCTTCAGTTCCATACCAGAACGATAGCACCGGATTATCGCCCAAAAAATGGAAAAAGGGCGTTGACAAAAATAACGGGTATCGCGTAACTTGAGGAACTGGAACTGCAACGGAACAGGACATGTTGAGACGAATTATATTAATTGTAGCGATCGTCGCGGGTCTCGCCGCCGTGGGCGTGAACATTGGCGTGGTCCGTCCCAAGATCATTCAGTTGCAAACCGACCGCGACACTCAACGCAGCGCCAAAGAGGAAGCCAATCGCCAGTTGGCCCAGACCAAGAAGACTCTTGCCACCACTCAAGCCGAGTTGACCCAAAGTCAGAACGATTTGGCCACCACCAAAGCTGACCGGGATAAGATCGCCAACCAATTGACCCAGGCCAACACCCAGATCGCGGATTTAAACACGAAGCTCTCAAAAACCACGACCGAGCTGAACAATACTCAGGACCAATTGGCGGCTTACAAGGGCACAGGTTTGCAGCCACCTGAAATCGTCGCTCTCGACAAGAGGTTGAAAGATACGCAGACCGCATTAGCCGTAGCCAACCAGGAAAAGACGGTTCTGACACATACAGTCGCCAAGCTGCAGAATCAAATTAATCTGATCCTGGGCCCGGATTATGTTGTGAAACTTCCGCCCGGCTTGAAAGGGACTGTGATGGCGGTAGACCCCAAATGGAATTTTGTCGTGCTGAATATCGGGGAAGAGCAGGGTGTATTGCCGAGCGGCGAAATGCTGGTTAGCCGCGACGGCAGATTGGTCGCCAAAGTAATTGTCAGCAGCGTGCAAAAAGATCGCTGCATCGCCAATCTCGTCCCGGGATGGCAGCTTGGCGAAGTGATTGAAGGTGACGTAGTGATCCCGGCTCATCCGGCTTCTTAAAATGAAAATTCCGGCGGTTTTTGTCGTTTGGCTGCTATTGCTGGCCGCACTAGTCATGGGCGCGGCCGGTTGCGCTTCCGACCCCGATAACGACTCCGCGCGCCCCTGGAATTCCCCCGAAGGCTACGATAACTCAATGCCGATCCAGAACGAGCAGCACTCGGAGTAATCGGTCTTACCCGGCCGGTTTCACGCAACGCGTCGGGGTTACTATTTCATCCATCCGCACGTCGGTGGATTCCGCCGGAACCACTTCCACAAGTTGTTCGTCAAAGGCGATGCCGATCTTCCTTCCCGTGAAATTCTGCAGCAAACGGTCGTAATGCCCCTTTCCCCGGCCGAGGCGATGGCCATCCAATCCGAAAGCCAAACCGGGAACCAGGACAAGGTCCAAATCATTCACGGGAATGGCCACGCAGGCATCCACCGGCTCGCGAATGCCGAATTTGCCGGACATAATTTCCACGTGCAGGTCCGTGACACGGCGCGGCTGGTACACCTGGTTATCCTGGTCGAAGCACGGAAGAGCGGCCATTTTTTTCCCGGACAACGTTTCATTCAGAAGCGGCCACAAGTCCGGTTCCCCCGGCAACGGCGCGAAAAATAAAATCGAACGCGCGTCCTGGAAAAAAGGCCGCGTCTTAAGGACGACGCAAAGTTTTTCTGAATCCGATTTCAATTTTACCGGGGCGGCGGCTTTTAAGGCGGCCCGGATTTTTGCGCGCAATTCGTCTTTTTGCGCCTGTTTCTCGGCGTTCATGAAATCAGGCATCGGGATTCTTCCCGTTTCCTTCCGGATCTTTGGATAGTTTGGCGGCGGACCTGAGCGCCCGCCATTTTTCCAGGCGTTCCTTAATCTTCTTTTCCGAGCCTTGTTCGGTGGGTTCGTAAAAGGTCCGCTCCGCGCCCAGGTAATCCTGGGGCACATAATGACCTTCATAGTCGTGGGCGTATTTGTAGCCTTTGCCGTGGCCCAATCGCCCGGCGGATTTGTAATGGGCATCGCGCAGATGATTGGGCACTTCAAGCGTGCGGCCTGACTCAACATCCTTCATCGCCGCGCCGATTGCGGCCACCGTGCTGTTGCTCTTGGGCGCGGTGGCAATGTAAATGGTCGCTTCAGCCAGGGGGATGCGCGCCTCCGGCCAGCCGATAAATTCAGCCGCCTGAAACGCCGCGTTGGCCAGGACCAACGCCATCGGGTCGGCCAATCCTACGTCCTCCGCGGCATGAATCACGATTCGCCGCGCAATAAAACGCGGGTCTTCGCCCGCATGAACCATTTTGGCCAGCCAGTAAAGGGCGGCGTCCGGGTCGCTGCCGCGCATGGCCTTGATGAAGGCCGAAATCGTGTCGTAATGCGCGTCTTCATCGGCATCATACACAACGGCTTTTTTTTGAATGCTCTCCTCGGCCACGGCGAGCGTGATATGAATAGTCCCGTCCGGCTGGGGCTCGGTCGTTAGGGCGGCAATTTCAAGGGCATTGAGCGCCTTCCGGGCGTCGCCGTCGGAAATTTTCGCCAGGTGGGCCAGGGCGTCTTCATCGGCTGCAATTTTCAGGTAACCCAGGCCGCGTTCCGTGTCGGCGAGCGCCCGCTTAAGAAGCCGCAACAGGTCCTCTTCGGTCAGCGGACGCAACTCAAAGATTTGCGAGCGCGAGACCAGCGGAGAATTTACAAAGAAAAACGGATTGTGCGTCGTCGCCCCAATGAGCTTAACGACGCCGCTTTCCACGTCCGGCAACAACACATCCTGCTGTGATTTGTTGAACCGATGAATTTCATCCACGAACAGGATGGTCGGCTGGCCGGTGTTCTCCAGGCGATTTGCCGCGCCTGACAGCACGCGGCGCATCTCAGCCACATTGGATTCCACGCCGCTCAGCCGCTCGAATTTCGATTTGGTCTGGAGCGCGATGATTTGCGCGAGCGAAGTTTTGCCGATGCCCGGCGGCCCGTAAAAGATGAGTGATTGAATGCGGTCGGCCTCGATCGCGCGGCGCAGCAGCTGGCCCGGCGCGAGGATATGGGTTTGGCCGGCAAATTCATCCAGGGAGTGCGGCCGCATTCGGGCCGCCAGTGGACGGCTGCGAAGGATTTCAGTTTCCAAGACGGCCGGCGCGCGCGGTTGCTCTTCAACCGGGGCTGAAAACAAATCATCACGCGACATAAAACAAGTTTAGTCCGTTTGAAAGACGAGCGCAATTGCCGCGGACGAGGAAGAACCGAAAGAAGGAACCGGAGTTGTTTTGATGAAATCGGCGATATTGATGCAAAGGATGCCGTGGATAAATCCGAAGATAAAAAAACCCCGCCATTGCCGTGTGCCACGATAATCCTTTGAACATGTTTTACAACATGTGGAACTCGCGCAACGGCTTTCGGCTTCCAGTCAAGGCATGTCGGCCACCGCCGCAACTCATTCCGGGATTCATTTCAACTACGGTTCAAGGATTGTTGCAAATCACGAACAGAGCAGGGAAATTCAAATTCAATTTGTCCAAAGAGCAAAACAACTTCCGCGTCCTATATCGCTCCGCGCCCGGATTTTCTCAAGAAAAAAAATTCGTTAAATTTTTGCAACCGCTCTTGACAAATCACGGCCGTCAATTTGCCGCTCAGTATTTTAAGCGATAAAATTCCTGCCCTCCGGCGACCGGAAGTGTGACCACACTCCGCCCGCCGATGAGCGCGGGCGACGAAGTGACATCCATCCAACCAATCGGCAGGAGAAAATTGGTGCTCGACTGCAATGCCAATCCGGCGGCATTCGTCGGCCAGCTGAGCGCCACATTCCCGCCGCCGCCGGTGATGGCAAGTGGAGGCAACCCGGGCTGTCCTGACAACATCACGGCGGGAAGACCTTGAAACGGCGAGGTCCATCCGCTCGTTCCCGCC
>DASYZW010000575.1:0-2478 GCA_035945915.1 Verrucomicrobiia bacterium
CACTGGCGCTGTTTGCGGTGTAACCTAAGGCCCATCCATTATTAAACATTGTATAGGGGGCGGGCGCTACTGCCGTGCTGCCAAGGTTACGGTCACCATCCAGAACCATTTGGGGATAACCTTCATTGGCGTCACCGCAGATGAAGTAACTGATTGCATTCGTACCGGCGCCTGGAGTAGTACCCGGAGAAGTCTGACCCAACTCACCGAAGTTCGTTGCATAACTACGAGCGCTGTCAGAGGGGCAGACGAAGATTTTGGTGGTCGTCAACTCATTGGAGCAATCATCATATACATTCGTGATCGCAGCGGGGGAGTATTTGCCGAGAGTGACCTGGTCGGCCAGCAATTCCATCGCGCCACCAGCGGAGGTGCTGACAGCCATGGGATAGGCATTGCCGTTATCTCCTTCCCAAATACGCATTCCCAACCCGACCTGCCTAAGGTTACTGACGCAATTGATGCGTTGTGCGCGGCGTTTGGCCGCGGCCAGCACGGGCAGCAACATTGCCGCCAGAATGGCGATGATGGCGATCACGACCAGCAATTCAATTAGCGTGAAGCCTTTCTTCCGTTTGAGGATTCTTTTCATACGTTCGTTTAGTTTTGTTTCAGTTGTTCGGTGTGATAGACGCGCATTTTACTTAAATGACGAAAACCGTCAACACATTATTTAAGAATTCTTTAGCACTGACGATGCCAACGATCAATTTCGCAAAAATCACTGGAAATTGACGAAGGCGACCGGCGCATTTTCCATTATGCGGAAAATTTTCACGCATCATGCGTGAAATTCACGCATCGGGGTCGATTTGGAGGAGAATTTTAAGTCGGAAAAACTCCAAGCAAAGACAGGCCATTGCAGAATTCATTGGCAGAGTGAACGACTGAGAAACAATCTTGAACGGCGGAGAATAAATCGTCAAACTGAAGTTTCATGGCAGAACCAAAAGAAAACCCCCTGATGGAGAAAATCGTGTCGTTGTGCAAACGGCGCGGGTTTGTTTTTCAATCCTCTGAAATTTACGGCGGCATTAACGGATTCTGGGATTACGGACCATTGGGAGTCGAGCTGCGCAAGAATATCCGGGACTGTTGGTGGAACGACATGGTTCGCCGGCGTGACGATGTCGTGGGCCTGGAATCTTCCATTATTATGCATCCCAAAGTATGGGAGGCATCGGGACACGTCGCAGGATTTAATGATCCGATGGTGGACTGCAAGGTTTCGAAACAACGGTTCAGGGCAGACCAACTTTTCTTTGCCCGCGTGGAGGTGATCTCGGAAGCGATTCCGGGGCAGAATCCCGCGCAATCGAGTCCCCAGACGATTGGTTATGTGGCCGCGCTCGAAAGCGACCGGACTGAGGAGGATCTGCGTGAAAAGGCGGACGAGCTCAAGCGCAAAAAGTCCGTTCGCGGACAACTGGCGCCCGTTGTTGCGCTGGATTTCACACAGGCCAAACCCGAAGAGATCGCGCTGATTCCCTCCCCCGCAACCGGAGAACCGGGCAGTCTGACGGCTCCCCGCGCCTTCAATATGATGCTGCAAACTTATGTGGGCGCGCTCCGTGACGAATCGGCAATCGCGTATTTACGTCCCGAAACTGCCCAGGGAATGTTTGCGGATTTCAAAGCCATTGTTGACACCGGCCGTGTCAAGGTTCCGTTCGGGATCGCGCAAATCGGCAAATCGTTTCGTAACGAGATTACGCCGCGCAATTTCATCTTCCGCAGCCGCGAATTCGAGCAGATGGAAATGGAATACTTTATCAGTGACCAGGATGACTGGATGAAATGGCATCGCTATTGGATCGACTGGTGCCGGGACTGGTTGATCTCCGTAGGAATACCGGCGGCGCAGCTTTCCGAGTACAATCATCCGAAAGAAAAGCTTTCGCACTATTCCAAAGGGACCACTGACCTCATGTTTCAGTATCCGTTCGGGACGCAGGAGCTTTGGGGCATTGCGGCGCGCGGCAATTACGATTTGTCGCAGCACGCCAAGTGCAGCGGCGCCTCGATGGAATATTTCGAGGAATCCGAAAAGCGAAAATATATTCCGCACGTCATCGAACCGGCCGTGGGCGTCGACCGGATTTTGCTGGCCATTCTGTGCGGCGCTTACGTCGAAGACGAAGCGCCCGATGAGAAGGGAAAGATGGAAAAGCGCGTGGTCCTGCGTTTTGCCCCGCGGATCGCGCCGATTAAAGCGGCGATCTTTCCGCTTTTGAAGAACAAACCCGAATTGGTGGCCAAGGCCAAAGCCGTGCGCGATTTGCTCCGGCCGCACCTGACGGTATTCTATGATGAAGCGGGCGCCATCGGACGGCGGTACCGGCGACAGGACGAAATCGGGACGCCTTTCTGCCTGACGATTGACTTCGATACATTGGGAGAAAACGGCGACGGACTCAAGGACACCGTGACTTTGCGCGAGCGCGACTCGATGAAACAGGAAAGGCTAAAGATTTCTGA
>DASYZW010000576.1:0-1916 GCA_035945915.1 Verrucomicrobiia bacterium
CCCAATAAAGAGCCCGCCGGTGGTTAAGTAAATGGTTTTACCCTTCAACGAGGGCGAAAAAACGACGGTGTCGCCGGAATTAGCCGCGGCGATGATCGCCCGCAAAGAGCCCGGCCCGCTGTCCGCCGCTGTGGTCACGGTATCCACTGCCGCGCGCGATGACGTCGCCGTGACCAGCAAAATGCCCGCGTTGGTGGAAACCAGGAGGAAAAGCAGTTTGCGAAACAGAATCATATCCAAACGGCATTCGGTAACACTGACGATACGCGCGCATCACGCCTGATGCGAGAATTGGTATGAGATTATATATAAATCATTCGGTTGTCAAGTCGAAAGGGGCAAATGGTCACAGGTCGAATTGCGAATAATCCGGCCGAATTATGAATGTGAGCGCGTATAGAGTTTCAGCTCACGGAATTCGAACCGGGCATCGGACGTTTTCGATTGGGTATAAACGCCGATTTTGTCCAGCACCATTTCCTGCCGTTTCACGGGCCAGGACCCTGCATAATGTCCATCCAGGTAGTAGCTGAAATCCGCCTGTTGGCCATTGGCTGAGTCAAACCGGACCCCAACAGTATGCCGCGCATTCCAATCGAACTTCAATGGAGCCCCCTGTTTGTCGAATGCGACCGGGACCCAGGTCTTGCCATTCCACGCCATCAACTCCGATGGTCCGCGAACTAGATCGCTGCCGACCCGCAGTTGATCCGAATCGAATAATTCTATGCCGAGGCCACCTTCCTGGCTCACGCGGTGCAGCGTCACTTCAAAATAGTCGCCGGGATGCAGGCCATGGCCCAAAACGGACGGATTGTCGAGGTCCAAAGTCGCCGAACCCCACGGAATATCGCGGCCGCTCGGAATTTCAAAACACAATCGATGGCGCGATATCTGTTCATGCACAACCCCATAATGCGCCGCTTGAGTCCAGCCAACACCCAGGTCTTTCCCGTCCGGGCCGTTGAAATTATCGGTATAGGCCAGATTCAATCCTGTTTTGACAGATCTGGAATTCGCAAACGCGGGCAGAACATCGGCTCTCGCCCTTGGCCCGCAGGAAAACGTCGCAACCACAGAAAAGAGGATGACGGCAGAATCGAAGATACGCACTGGCAATTTCAATCTCATGAGGAACGTTAGCTGGAGACGAATAAAAACGCAACGCGCGCCATAAAATTTCCCCCGATATCAGACTGGGTTGCAACGAGTTTTCATTCCATGGCGGCGGTCAGCCTTTATTTATTGTTCATCAATAAATAATAAAACTATTTGGCAAATGACCAAAACCACTTTGGCACGAACGACATTGAGCATGTTATTTTAGCGTGTTGGGCAGGAATCCATTTTGAATAAACGTCTCGAATCTCCGTTCCAAATTGCGGAAATTATCGTCTTTGCTTTACATGTCGCGCTCATCCTGCTTACCTGTGCAGGATGAGCCTCGGACGCCGTCTGCGCGATTTAAGATACAAAATTTTTTACGGCGCCATTTTGTCAAAGGGCTGCCGGCTAACCGAACTCGGCAATCGTCAGGGTTATTTTCAGTGGACCTTTTGCCCGGATGGCCTCGGCCCCGGCAGCATTGTCTATAGTGGAGGCGTGGGTAAAGACCTTAGCTTTGAAAAGGGTTTGGTGAAGGAATATGGATGCCCGGTTGTGCTTTTTGATGGAACACCCACCGGGAATCAAACCATGTCCTTGCCGGAAAATAACCTCCCGCAATTCAAATACAATCGGGCGGCGCTGGCGGATAAACCTGGCAAACTCCATTTAACTCCTCCGGAATCCTCTGAAGAAGGCTCATGGTCACTCCAGAACGCGGGCACGGCGACGATCGAAGTTCCCTGCATCGACTTATCCACCCTGATGGAACAAAACGGCCACAGTCACATTGACCTGCTTAAAATAGATAT
>DASYZW010000577.1:0-3949 GCA_035945915.1 Verrucomicrobiia bacterium
GAATCCTCGTCGCCATACGGTCATCCTTGCACTTGACCGGATTTTTCATGTCCGGGAGTGCCTTTTGAACGCAAGACCATCGTCTGGCAAAAGTGGCATTTTAATGGGTCAAAAAAAGACCGGAATCCAGGTCTTATAAGCACCTCATGTGCCAAGGCGGCTTGTCAAAATTGAATTATTGAGACTAGAATCGCTATGGAGGAAACGGTTAAATTCAGGGCAAATACCGCGACAAAGGCCATCGGTGAGACGCCGAAGGCGCCCATGTCGAGTAATTCCGCAGGCGTTTCGCAGTTCGCCAAAGGGTGTCGATTAGTATCAGGCCGGGCTACGGCAGCCCGTCACACGGTGTAACTGCCGCTGGCAGTCGTGCCGCCTTTGCCGGTCCAATTTGTGTGGAAGAATTGGCCTCGGGGTTTGTCAACCAATTCGTACGTGTGGGCGCCAAAATAATCGCGTTGTGCCTGCAATAAATTGGCAGGCAGGACGGCGCTGCGATATTGATCGTAAAACGAAAGCGCGGTGCTGAACGCCGGCGCCGGGATGCCTTTTTTTGCCGCGGCAGCCACGACATTGCGCCAGCCTTTCTGGCATCGCTTGATTTCGCCGCGAAAGTAATCGTCGAGCAAAAGATTTAACAATTTGGGATTTTTATCATACGCAGCCTTGATCTTGCCCAGGAAGCGCGAGCGGATGATGCACCCGCCGCGCCACATAAGCGCGACGCCGCCCAGGTTTAAATTCCATTTATATTCAGCCGCGGCAGCCCGCATCAGCATGTAGCCCTGGGCATAGCTGATGATTTTGGACGCGTAGAGAGCGTCGCGAACATCATTGATGAATTGCTTTTTCTTTGTGTCATTTTTCGCGACGGAGAGGAGCGGCCTCGGGCCCTTCAATTTCTTCGCAGCCTTCACCCGCTCATCCTTCAACGCGGAAACGCACCGGGAATAAACGGCCTCGGCAATGAGAGTGATGGGAATTCCCAGGTCCGCGCTGTTTTGAACGGTCCATTTGCCGGTGCCTTTCTGGCCGGCAGTATCAAGAATTTTATCCACGAGCGGGGCGCCGTCGGTGTCTTTGTAGGCCAGAATGTCACGCGTGATTTCGATCAAGTACGAATCCAATTCGCCTTTGTTCCATTCGGCAAACACCTCGTGCATTTCCTGGGCGCTCATTCCCAGGCCGCTCTTCATGATGTTATACGCCTCGCAGATTAATTGCATGTCGCCGTATTCGATGCCGTTATGGACCATTTTCACATAATGGCCAGCGCCGGTTTCACCCACCCAATCGCAACAGGGCGTGCCGTCCTCAACTTTGGCGGCAATCCCCTGGAAAATGTCCTTTACGTGCGGCCACGCCGCCGGCGATCCGCCGGGCATGATCGATGGGCCGTGCCGTGCGCCTTCCTCCCCCCCGGAAACACCCGTGCCGACATAAAGCAGGCCTTTGCTCTCCACATATTTGGTCCGGCGATTGGTATCTTCAAAAAGGGAATTACCCCCGTCGATAATGATGTCGCCCGCTTCGAGATGAGGCAACAACTGCTCGATAAATTCATCCACAGGTTTGCCGGCTTTGACCATGAGCATGACACGGCGCGGCTTTTTCAGCGCGGCAACCATTTCTTCCATCGAATGGGCGCCCGTGACCTTTGTTCCTTTTGCTTCATTGGCGATGAACTCGTCCACTTTGCTGATGGTCCGGTTGAACGCAACAACGGTAAAACCGTGGTCGTTCATGTTGAGGATCAAATTCTGGCCCATAACGGCCAGTCCGATGAGAGCAATATCTGCCTGAGTATCCATGCGCCGCAGTATAGGCGACGAATGGGTTGGACGAAAGTCCGTAATTCTGCCGTAAACCGTAATTGGAAAACGGCGCCTCAACGGCACAGGGGCACGCTCGCAATGACGGCGTTATTCTGTGCAACGCGCACCGCGTAATTCGCAAATGAATTCCAAACTCTCCCCGCAATCCCAACGTTACCGCTCAATCAGCCTACCCATTCCGTTTGGACCGGAAAGGCAGGCGCGGCGGCCGCGAACTGCCGGACCATCGCGTTTTGTAGCGATGCTTCTGGCACAACTGAATGGCGTAAATGTAGGAGATTCCCAATTTTTTCGCCACCTCGCGGAGAGTCAGGCCCGGGGTCAACGTCTTAAACGTGGCCTTCCAATAATCGGCCCGCTCATGCTTTCCCTTTTTGCGTTTAAACCGGTACCCGGCATTTCGGCCGTAGTAATAGGCCTGTTGCTCCGAGAGTTTCAGTCTTTGGGCGGCATCGGTGATGGTCAACCCCGATGGCAACTTGCGCGCCATCTCGACCAGTCGCGCTTTGTGTTGCGTATTGCTACGAACCTTGGGGATGTCGTAGCGCATTCGCAATTCAAAGACTGCTGCCCTCGTCACTCCAAACATACGTCCAATCTCCGCGTCGGACTTTGTGAGGTTCCGGCGGATGATTTTCAGTCTTTCTTCTGTACGTGCCCAGGCTGATGGGCGCTCTTTATTTCTTTTTACTTTCGTCGGCATTTCTAATTTACTCCTAAGGCGCTTCTGATACGCGCTCAATGTGTAATGCCTTTCCGGTGGTTTCGTCAACTTTAATTAACGCTCCTTGAAGCCGTACGCCGCCCTTGGCCACTTCAAATCGTTGCGGCATCGCCGTAAGAAACCGCCGCACAACGGGTTCTGTTTCCCGTCCCAAAACACTGTCATGCGGCCCGGTAAAGCCGGCGTCCGTTAAATATCCTGTCCCGCCGGGAAAAATTTGTTCATCTGCCGTTTGCACGTGCGTGTGTGTCCCAACGACAGCGCTCACCTGGCCGTCGAGCATCCGGCCAAAAGCAATTTTTTCCGAAGTGGCTTCAGCGTGAAAATCTACGAAGATAATGTTAGTTCTTTGTCGCATTTGTTTGATTTCCTCCAATGCCACAGAAAACGGATTCTCAAGCGCGGGCATTATGAAGGTGCGTCCCTGCAAATTCAAGACGCCAATCCCGGCCGGCTTGGAATGCGGATTTTTCAATTGAAAAACCCCGCTGCCGCGCCCGGGTACCGCCGCGGGATAATTCATGGGCCGCAAAAAGCGCGGTTCATTCGCCAGCAGGTCCATCACTTCCTTTTGGTCCCAAAGATGGTCGCCGCTGGTAATCACGTCCACGCCGGCGGAGAAGATTTCCTGGGCGGTTTTAGGCGTAATGCCTGACCCTCCGGCGGAATTTTCGCCGTTGGCCACCACAAAATCCACCGAATGCCGGCTCATTAATACAGGCAGGAGAGCTTTTACAGCGCTGCGTCCGGGCTGGCCCACAATATCGCCGATGAAAAGGATTTTCACCCGGGGAAAGTAACTCTGAATATTACAAAATACACGCAATCTTTTTCCGTCGACGAAAAACTTTCCTCTTTGAAGTTGGGGCCCGCAATCGTATAACAATGCAATGCTGCCAACGCTACTAACCAACGGCGGGTGGGTGATATGGCTGATTCTTATCGCCGCCGCCGTGGCCCTGGTCACATTTATCGAACGGGTGCTGTATTGCCATCGCGCTCAAATTAATTCCACGGAATTTCTCAATGGCGTGCGCAACGTGCTGAAACGTGACAATGTCGTCGAGGCAATTTCGATTTGTGATGCCACCCCGGGCCCGGTGGCGCGCCTGGTCAAGACAGCAATCCTCAACCGCGATAAGAGCCGCGAGCGGGTGCGCGAAGCCGTCGAGGAAGCCGGCATGACAGAAGTGCCGTTGCTGGAGGAACGGCTGAATTTGATCGCCACCATTGCCCAAATTGCGCCGTTGCTCGGTTTGTTGGGCACGGTCATCGGATTTATGGAAATCTTCCAGCAGTTGCGGGTCAGCGGCGTTTATGCGCACGTCGAAGAGCTTTCCAAAGGCATCTGGCAGGCGTTAATTTGCTCGGCTGCGGGAATCGGCGTGGC
>DASYZW010000578.1:0-6243 GCA_035945915.1 Verrucomicrobiia bacterium
TGCCAGTTCAGTCATCGCGTCAAAGGCTTGTGGAAATGCCTGGAGGCTGCGCGCATAAGCAACTGCCGGATCGTTCCAAGCGGATGACCAGTCGGCCGCCTCGAATGCGGCGCCGACGCGCGACGCTGCCATCAAAGTCACGATCGCCAGGGCGATCATGCGGGCGGCGCCGGACATCCTGGAGGGCCACAGCGCGCGAATGACCGCAACAAAAGCAATGGCGGCGCCGACACTCGCCAGGGCGATATACGAATCGCAATAGGGCCCGTTCCGGAATCCTAGAATATTGCTCATCGGCGCGAACGCTAACAGAAACCATGCGATGCCAAGCGTGAGGCTGGGATAGCGCCGCCGTTTCAAAATCGCGAATGTCGCGGCGGCCAATACGATGAGTGAACACATTGCCAGTTCGGTGATGGAAATCTGTCCCCAATAATAGCCGCCAATCACGGCCATTCCCGTGAAAGGCCAAAGCCAAATGCTGCCATGCAACAGGGTCAGGTATCCTGAAGAAATGGCCGCTTGAAAACGTGAGACATTTGAAAATCCTCCCAACACGGTTTGCGTCGAACCGGCGTGGTGACGTAAGGCCAGGTAAACTCCCAGTACCGCTCCATAAAGCAGATATTTCAACCACGTTGAGCGACGGCCAAGGCGTTGCGGGTGAAGATACCAATCCACGGCAACGAATAACGGCAAAACGCTGATGCCGCCTTCGTACGAGGCCAAGGCTATAAACACGCATAACGTTGCGAACGCAGTCCATCGCCAGGAAAATTTCTTATCGGTCTCTGAACCCGACTCCTCGGCCGCGCAGCCCCGGTCATGGCAGATGACCGCGACCGCCGCCAGACCGGTCATGAGCATGATGTTGGATGCGCTCAACCAAACGGTGCTTGAAACAAGCGTTGGGGACAATAACCAGACCGCCGTCGCCGCCAGCGCCCATTCACGGCTGGCCAGCAAGCGGCAGCACAATTTGAACACCGCGCAGGCGCTGAACAAACCTATCGAAATAGAAACAACGCGAACCGGTTCGATGCCCCCATGACAATAGAGCCAGTTATAGGCTAAAAACATCAGGTTTTTGACCGGACGAAAAAAATGATACAAATCAGTCCCCAGCAGGGATAACCAGGATCCGCTCGCGCGGACGAGGCAGATTTCGTCCCAATCATCCAGTGCGAAAAATGGCGCATGGATTGAACGAGTGGCAATCACCACGTACGCAATCAGCACGGCGCCAAAAAGTGAACCAAATACCCAACCACGAACCGCCGGTTGCGCTTCTGTAGAAGCAACCCGGACGGGTTCGCTGTCCTCGATGGGTGCCAGCGATGCTCCCCCGATCACAGGCATGCGGTCCGACTTGGTCATATATGGTTATTAACGGTCATTTCATTGCTTCTTTTATATAAATTTTATAGAAAATGAAGAGTAAGCAAAATTTGCGCCATTGCGCTGGAATCTCCGTTAATTTCGCCGATCATCTGGCTTCCGGCGCCCGGACTCTGCCCGAAATCAGTTGCCCGACTTTGCCATCAGGAATAAACAAAATTGCCCATTTGAACGATTACTTATCGTCGGTGCCCGCCATAATCCATTGAGCCAGGCGCCTGGCATCGGCGTCGCTGATAGCGGTAAAAGGAGGCATGACAGCCGTGCCCCATTTGCCAGTCCCGCCGTGATGAATTTGCGCCATGATTTTTTCAATGGCGTCAGGATCATGCAGATATTTGGCGCGCACATCCTTGTAGGCCGGCCCAACAACTTTGTTGTTTGGCTGGTGGCAGCTCAAGCATCCGTAGATCGTGGCCATTTTCTCGACAGTCATTGCCGATGGCGCGGCGACCTGGGCGGGGGCCGGTGTTTCGGCCGGGGCGCCGGCGCCGTAGTTGACCGCCAAATAGTAGGACAATTCAGGAATCGCATTCGTCGGAATCGGCGCGCCGTATTTCTGCTGCATTTTGGTGACCTCGGCGGTCCATGCTTTTAGCGACAAAGGCGGTTGCGTTGTGACATACATCGCCGAATGACACGTCAGACATTGCGCATTTGCCTGCGTCACCCCGGGAGCATCCTTGAAAGCGGTCGTATCCGGCGGCAACGTGATCGTCACAATTTCAGCGCCAAGCCGCGACGCGGCGGCGACCGCTGCGATAACTGCGGCAACCGCAAAAGTCCTGTTCATTCTCATTTTCATTTCTCGTCCTAGGCCGCGCTCACGCGGATTGTTTCAATCACGTTGCGCATATAGCCGCTGGGGTTCCAAAGCGGTTGTTTCGGCTGGGTTTCACCCTTGCGATTGACCGCGCAGCATTGCAGTTGATAATCGCCGGCGGCTTTTGGAGTGAAGTGGCAGGTCCATTCGCGGAACGAATAGTTGCCGTAATTCCTTCCTTGTTTGGTTTCGGTCCATGTCTGGCCGCCATCGGAGGAAAACTGGACCGTGTCAATTCCATCCCCGCCGTCAAATGCAATACCGCGAATCGTGATCCTTTTCCCGACGGCAATTTTCTGCCCGTCAGAAAGGTTCGTAATGAAAGAGCGTATGTTCATGCGGCCGATGGGCCGCGTTTTAGACATCGCGGCGCCCGGCGTAACGCAGGCGCAATCGTTGTCTGGAATCCGGTACGCCGTCTTCATCCAAAAACTGTCGAGGTCCTCGTCCAATACGGTGATCTCATGCAAATGTTTCACCCAGTAAGTCGCGTAAAAACCCGGAACAATCAGCCGGATCGGAAATCCGTTGAGCAATGGCAAATCCGAGCCGTTCATTTCGTATGCCACCATGACTTCGCCGTCCATGGCGTGATCAGCATCGAGCGCCTTTTGGAAAGCCGGCGTTGTGTCCAGCACCGGATGATCCAGGCCTCGAAAAGCAACCTGTTTTGCGGTCCCGTCAATGCCGGCTTTTTGCAGAATGTCTTTCAGACGCGCGCCTTTCCAACGCGCATTACCCATCGCGCCGTTGCTCCATTGTCCTCCCGCTACGCGCGGTTCGAAATACCCGCGGCTGTTGCCGGAACATTGGTTCACGGCCACGAGTTCGACCGCGTCAAATTGCTTTTTCAAGTCATGCACCGAAAGCGAAAGTGGCGAGCCAACCTTGCCTTTCACTTCAAGCCGGAATGTCGTCGTGTCAACCGATGTGGGCACTCCGGCCAAATGATAACGCACGTAAAATAAATCATTCGGCGTGAGGATGGATTCGTTGAAAACTGAAAAAGGCGTTTCCAATTGCGGCGGCCGTGACGTCAGCAGGATGAGCGGCTTTTTTTGGGGAAAGACAACCATCCGGCGTTGGCCGTTGGCAAACGGCATCATGATGGTTTCCTCCGCCAGGGACGACCATGGCGCAAGCATTCCGCCCGCGCCCGCAAGAATAGCCGAACGCAAAAAACCACGCCGGCTCAAGTTGAAAGTTCTGCGACGAATAGACATATCAATTGCTCCCCGAACGAAAACGGCAAGTCCTTATGAGATCGCGAAAAGTTTACGGCCTGATGCCTTTTTTGCAATAGAAAATAACAAAAGCTCCGACTGATTCACAGCCTGGCAGGGACCGGCGCGCTGCGCCGTCACCGCCTCTAGAATGAAGGTGATTTCTTCGTGCCGCCGAAATGGCAAATCGCAAAACCCATTTCACAACTTCACCTTCAGCCAGTGCCGAATCATATAAACATCCGCGTCGTCGCAGGCATCAAATGCGTTATCCGCGCCGGTATTGGTCGCGGTGATCACCGCAAATTTCTTATCAGGCGCAAGCCAAACTGCAAAGTAGAAGGTCGTGTTTGAGCCGTTGTGCCACAATGCACTTCCTCCGGCCCAGCCACGTTTCGTAACAATCCAGCCGCAGGCGTATTCGTCGCCGGCTTCCGGTGCGTGAAGCCTGGCCAGCGTCCCGGGCTTTAACAGGGGCGGTTGGTCTTCCATCTGGAATATGGCGTAGCGGGCAAAGTCGTCGAGGGAACAATGGACGGTTCCAGCCGGGCCGATGGCCGGCGGGTTATCGACTTGCACCGGGATATTCATAAACAATTCGTGCATGTGGCCCCACGGCTCGTCGACCTTCCCGATAGTTCCGGGCGGTCCGAACCCGGCAGTATCCATGTGCAACGGTTTAAACAGCCGACCGGTAATCAATGTTTCCCACGGCGTGCCGGTAATCTTCTCCAGCATGGCGCCGACAATGGCGTATCCCTGGTTGGAATAAATCATCTTCGACCCCGGCGCGGCGGCTGGAGGGCGGCTGAGGACCGCCTCGATGAATTGACGTCGTTGCTCCGTGGGAGAGCCTTCCTGTTTCCACGCCTGTTTCCAGGCGGCGCCAGGCGGGTCCGATGGAACGCCGCCACGTTGTGTCAGGAGCTGCTCCACGGTGGCGTTTTCATATTGCGGATCCATCGTGCCCTTCAGTTCAGGGAAGACCTCTGCGATCGTCGTATCCCAGCGCAGTTTGCCTTCATCAATGAGCATTCCAGCAAGCGTTGCGGTCATGGATTTGGTGCATGAGCCGAGATGGAAGATGTCGTTTGTCGTGATGGGTGTGGGATCGCCATTCTTGCGGACGCCAACGGCGACGCGGTCGCAAATGACGCCGTCTTTCACTACGACGACCGCGAGCGCGGGCAAGTTATACTTTTTGCGAATGGCCTCGATCGCCTGAGTCGGGTCATTGGTTGTTGGAGCCCCGGAAGAACGGGTGGTGGACGGGCTCGTGGAGGCAAATGTAATGGCAATGGCCAGGGCCGAGACCACAAGAATGCTGAATAGGATTTGGTATCTCATAGTATTTTGGATTTTGGGTTGCGGTGAATCTGACTCGAAGCTGGCCAGAATGGCTTCCAACTCCTGGCGGCGCGGCACGAGGCATTTGCGGACGGCGCGTTGATTCAACAAATAAACGCCCCAATAAAGGAAAATACAAAACAAGGTGTAACCAATCCATCCCGCAATCGCCGATGCGCCGGCATGCCTCGAATGCCAAAAAGAAACTGCGATCGATATTCCGAGAGGCACAACGCACGGCGACAGGTACCACCACAGGATATTCCTCAAGAGCCAAATCTGGTGATTAACCTGATGCAGAGAACTCTCAATGCAAGCCTTGAGCGCATTATTCGCGACGGGCTTCTTCTTGCGCTGAACCAGGCGATCGACAATAAAAAAGGAGCAGACAAAGGCGCAGCCCAGGGCGAGGACGATGAGCGTCCAATTATTTTGCTCGAGGCCCCAGTGCGTGAACAATAACGCGCAGAACGCGATTACGACTACTTCCCGAACATCGCGCCAAAAAATGGTTAACCAAAACTGCTTTTCATTGCGCCGAACTTCCTTGAGCAATACGTCCGTGCTAATGGTGATCGTGCCGGACGGATTTGACGATTGCCATGTCTTTTGTAATTCTTCAAAGTTCATGCGTCGCTCCTTTGATTTGGTCGGCAAGTTGTTTCCGGATGCGGTTAAGCTTTACGCCGATATAATTTTCGGAAATGCCCAATACCTCGGCCATTTCCTGGTAACTCACGCCGTCCAGGTGCATTAAAGCAAGCGAAGCGTCCAGGCGTGGAAGTTTTCGCACCGCGGAATAAATCTGCTCGACAATTTCCCGCTCGAGTATTGAATTAACGTGACTGGCTTGCTCGCGGGATGAGGTGTCAAATTTCATGAACGTATCGTGCTTTTGTCGGCGCCGTCGTTCGCCGCGCTGCCACGCCAGCGCGGTATTGAACGCAACGCGATAAATCCAGGTTGTTTCCTTGGATTCACCGCGAAAGGACGGGATGGACGACCAAAGTTGCAGCAAAATGTCCTGGAACAAATCATCCTGGTCTTCCGGAGTGACGGCATAGCCACGAACGATTTTCAGAATCAAGCCGGGATGACAAGCCAGCCATTGCCGGAATATGGCCTCCCGCTCTCCGCCAGTCTTTGACTCTGAATCCATCTGTCTAAATAGTGACTTGGCCGCGTCTTTTCTTACAAAGAAAAATGAAGCGATTCGCCCCGGCAGCGGCAGTTGAAAGCGACGTCCTTAATTTAAAGCTTTCGAGATAACGGCCCCAAACTTCACTCCAAAAATCCTTAGCTGCAACGGTTGCAGCCTGCCGGCCGGTTCGTTTCCACGTCACCGGGCCAAAGTCCGCGAATTTTCCAATAAAATGCGGTTTTTTCGCCTCGACACTCGCTTCGTTTCTTGTTGCATTCACTATACTCAAAAAGTGTGCAACGGGGGCGGAG
>DASYZW010000579.1:0-11977 GCA_035945915.1 Verrucomicrobiia bacterium
GAAGCCATCAGCGCGTCTACCGCACAAGTGCCGGACGCCGTCGGCGGCGGGTCCGAGGGCGTTGGATTGGAGCCTTGCCAGACGCAATCGCCAAAAAGAGGCGCTCCCGAAATCCGGCCCGCGGTCGTCAACTTTTGCCAATAGAGGGCCGCTTGCGGGTCGCCGGCATCCGCCGCGGGAGGGGGATTTGCCATCCAACCATTGAATCCATAACTGCCTCCCATTCCCTGGCGGCCCCAATTTGAGGTGCCACCCGCAGGCGTCGGGCTTGAGGCGATTGGGTAACCATTGGTGCCCATGATTCCCCAGGCCAAAAACGTGGTGTTGGCGGTCACCCAAAAATTAGGAAGAGAGCTTCGTATCTGCGTCACCGCCATGGGACAAAAGCACATCGTTCCGCCAATATTGCAGTTGGGAATATACTGTTGTAATGCAACCATCCACATGCCGTTGGGATCATACCAGCCGGCTGGCATGCTATCGCTATTGTCGTTTCCGTAGATTTGAAAGCCCAGGCCCCATTGGTGGAGGTTCGCCACGCATTGGATTGTCATGGCGCGCTTTCGCGCGCTGGCCAGGACCGGGAGTAAAATCGCTGCGATGATCGCGATGATCGCAATGACAACCAACAGTTCAATCAATGTGAAGCCGTTCTTCTTGATGGAGGGTTTAAGGTTCAATGTTGACGCAAATCATTGGGACAGTTTGTGTGATTACAACAATACTCGCTCAGTTTGACGCGTTTGGCCAGCCTCACAAATGTGTGGTTCTGGTTGTTGGCAGGCGAAATGGAGATTATTGGCGCTTTCCAGCAAATTTTAATTCCACCTTCATCCAGCCTTAATCTTCGAACGGTCAATAATATGTATAAGGCCCCGGTAAAGGCCGTGGGCGCTTGAGCAGTTGAAACTTGAAAGGAATATATATGTTAAACGGAACGAACGGGCGGGAAAGCCAGACGACAAACGCTTCGCCATACTCGGCGAAAAATTCACTCAAACCGGTCAATTTCTATTGCGCCGCGCCGGACGCGCAGCGCGTCGAAATCGCGGGCGACTTCAATGACTGGCGCGCGCATCCGATGCAGCGGTTGTTGGATGGTTGGTGGTTCAAGCGCATTGAATTGTGCCACGGCCATCATCTCTACCGCTTCATCGTGGATGGCAAGCCGGAACTCGATCCAAACGCCGCTGGAACCGCCCACGACGAAAACAACGAGCGCGCGTCACTTGTGGCCGTTAGCTAAGGAAGAGCCATGAAAAAGACGACCGTCACAACAGCCGTAACGACGTTCAGCCTGGCGGATTTTCCATCCGGAGACCGCGCCAGGCTCGAAGGCCAAATTATCCAGCGGGCGCTCCAAATCTGGAGCAAAAAGCAACGGCCGCGTGAAAAATCGAAAATGAAAGATTAAGAAACCATGTTGCTGGCGTATTCATCCCATTTTATGACCTGACCATCCGCTTGCCCTTTGCGCTCTGGCCGGCATAATTTAATCCTTACATTGAATAGGGAATGCCGAATGAAAAGCGTTAACGTGAAAAGGGAATTGTCGCCGGCGCAGCGCAATGGGTTGCTCAAAACATTACAAGGCCGTTTTGAGAGCAATTTGAAGCGTCATTTGGGGCTTGAATGGAGCCGCGTCCGGGACCGGCTCGAAACAAATCCAGAAAAATTGTGGTCGCTCCACGAAATGGAACGTACCGGCGGTGAACCGGACGTTATCGCATATGATAAGCGTACGGGCGAATGCATCTTTTTCGATTGTTCCGCGCAAAGTCCCAAAGGCCGCACAAGCCTTTGTTACGACCGCGAAGCGCTCGATGGCCGGAAAGCAAATAAACCAAAAGACAGCGCTGCCGAAATGGCGCAGGCCATGGGCATTGAGCTTTTGACGGAAGAACAATATCGAGAGCTGCAAAAACTTGGGCCGTTCGATACGAAATCATCGAGTTGGATAAAAACGCCGCCGGAGATCAGAAAGCTCGGCGGCGCCCTCTTTGGTGATTTTCGTTTCGGCCGCGTGTTCTTTTATCATAACGGTGCAGACTCGTACTTTGGCGGCAGAGGATTCCGTGGCTCACTAAGAGTTTGAAGCCGGCAGACGTTCAGTCGGCCCACGCCCTTGGGTTGCGCGAGTTCCGGCTTGCTATCCCGTGCGGGACGTCCTGAATTTCAGCGCGGCTTCCGTCCGGGACCGGACATGCAGCTTATTATAGACGTGCCGCAAATGCCAGCGGACCGTGCCATCGGTTAAACCCAATCGATCGGCGATCGTTTTATTGGGATAGCCCGCGGCGAGCAGTTCCAATATTTCCCGCTCGCGCGGGGAAAGATCTTCCACTTCGGCCGCGACTTTGACCGGTTCCTGAAATGACACGATCACTTTGCGCGCGATTTCGCGCGACATGGGCGCGCCGCCCTGGCGGACCTCGCGAATCGCGGCAACGAGTTCTTCAGGAGTGCAACGTTTTAACAAATAACCGCAGGCCCCCAATCGCAGGGCCTTAAAGATTCGCTCCGTATCCTCGTAGACGGTCACCATAATGATCTGTACGGAGGGCAACAGACGTTTCAATTGGGCGAGGCAATCGATGCCGGACATGTTCGGCAGTTGAATATCCATGAGGACGATTTCGGGCTCGTGTTTGGGAATAATCTTCAACGCCTCTTCCGCGGTGCCGCAGGCGCAGACACACCGGAATTCCGGGTCGGACTGCGCGAATTCCGTAAGGCTTTCGCGGATCACTTTGTTGTCTTCGACGATGGCGATTTTGGTCATGAATTTAACGGCACTGAAAAACGCACGGTGGTGCCATGTCCCGGATTGCCGTTGATCTCAAAGCGGCCGCCCAGTTTTTCGATACGCGTCCGCATATTTGCAATGCCGTCCATGGCTTCGTCTGGCGCGGTGGGTGAAAATCCGCGGCCGTTGTCCGTGACCGTGAGCCATAATTCTCCATTTTCGAGTCGAATGTACAGCAGAACCTCGGATGCGCCCGCGTGGCGCACGACGTTGGTCAGCGCCTCCTTGAATGTCAGAAACAATTGATGCCGGCACCCTGAATCCACCATGGGATCGGCCGTGCCGGCGCCGTTTTCCAGGCGCCACGCGATATTCGCCAGGCCCAGGAAACGGTCCGCGTAGAGGGACAAATAGCTGACCAGCGACGCAAGGGAATCGTGCCGGGGATTCATCGCCCAGACGATTTCGTCCAGCACGGCAACCAATTCGCGGGCTTTTTCACGGACCAGTTCAAGGTATTGATGTCGTCGTTCTTCCGGCACGCCGCCGAGCCTGGTTCGCGAGACCAACATGCTGATTTCGGTAATTCCTGATCCCAACTCATCATGCAAATCCCTTGCGATGCGTGTGCGTTCCTGTTCCAGCGCGCGCTGGTGTTCCACGGTTTCACGGTGACGGATCTGCGCCGCGAGTTCGGCGCCGCGCTGGTCCACCTGGCGATGCAACTGCGTGATCCAGAGAAACGCCACAGCAAGCACGCATACGAGCCCTCCCGTAATGACCAGCAACCGTTTCAATGTCCACCAAGGCGGTGACGCCAAGAGTTTGATGTTCGCTGCCGAAGCCAGCAGAAGCTCGAACGAATTAATGTCCTGTCCCAGGGCGCGATTGCCGCCTTGCCCCACATAGACGCCATCCACTTCCAGCCGGCTTCCAGGAGCGAGCGCATGTACGGAATTGTCCCTGCCGTTAAGCAGCGCGATAAATGTGCGGCCCGAGCTCGACATTTCTATGGACTCTCCCGATGGCGTTTCTCTCACGTCATCCAGCACCCCGGCAATGCTCACGAGGGTGGAATCGTATTGGCCCTGGACTAAATTTTCGCCGTCCAATTTTTTTGGCGGCGGGAGCGGAGCCGTGCCGGTATTGCGCGCCACCGCTTCCTGCAATAGCGGGGAGAGCCCGTTCAGGCCGGGGAAGCCGACGACTTCCACGGCATCTCCTTCGCGTAATCTCGTGGACGGTTCCTTCAGAATAAATTGCAATCCGTTCCCGCCGTCCATCAGGTAGTATTCGGGAGGCTGCGCGTAAATGACGACACCGGAAACTTTCACACGCTCGAACACGCTGGCACGCGGGTTAAATTCCAGCAGGTCTGAGACAGTTTTTAGAGGGATCGAAAACATGTCCGCTGGCGCCGGTTGATCCACTGAGATTTCGGCGCCGTAAAGACGGACGTCCCCGACTTTTACCTGGTGGGTGACGTAATCCCAGGATGCAAATAAACAGCCGCGGATGCGGATGACGGCATCTTCGTAACGTTCCAATTCAGACGGTTTCAGGCCGGCGATTTCAAGTTCCACACGAAGCCGTCCGTCTCCGGTAAACAGGGTCACGGTATTTGTATGAATTGACGTAATCACGCCCTGGAGTTCGACGTATTGGGCATCGAGACTTCCATTCATCAGCCTGTCCCAGGTGGGCTGAATGGGCTGAGGCATGCTTCCTCCTCCCAGGTCCTTCACATGATCAGCATCAATGATCGGGGCGAAAAGACTTGGATCAGACTTCCCTTCAATTTCCAGGTATTCACCGATGGCAGGAGCCACGGAACGACTCTCGGAGGAATCCACGACATAAATTCCGCGCGTCGCGTCCTGAATAGTGAATGCCTGCCGTTCAGGCAAAACGCAAGTGACGACGCCACGGATGTGGACCGGATAACCCCGTTGTGCCTCGTCGCGACCGAGCTGATGCACCTGGGCTGCGGTTGTCAGAACCGTAAGCGCGCCGGCTTCGCCTCGCGCCTGGCTGGTCGTGGGGCCGGCGTTCGTAAGGACGTTTATTGCGCGGGCGTCGGAAACCAAAAGGACTCCGCCCGTTTTGCCGCCATCGATATCGTAGGCCCCCTGGCATATTCCAATTACGCTAACACGGCGGTTCAGCAAATTCGGTACTGACAAACCTGAAGCATCAGCCAGTTCCAACCGCAATCTTCCGGTTTCGGAGGTCAACTCCAGTTCCCAACCGGTGCGGTGCTCGCTGGCAAAGGTAATTTCTCCCCGAACTTCCACCCGTTGGTAGTCATGCTTGACGCCCGCAAAATCTCGCGCTTCCGCGAATTGACCGATTACCTGGCCGATGTCCATCGGAACCGGCTCGGCCAGGTTCGTTGTACTGAGCACGGTTATTGCCGGAGGCGGCTCACGGATAAACAACCGGCTGCCATCGTCCGAAATGAGGTAAAATGTATAAAGCCCTTCGCGAGTGACCCGGAGATACCCGTTAAATTCGAGTCCGACGTGCTGCGATTGCGTAATGACGCTGAGATCAAAATTTGTAACGATTCCGGTCCGTTGGGCGGTCAATTCACTGAAATCGGGCAGGATTTCTCCGGCCACCAGGTAACAGGCGTAATCAAGTCCTGGCGCAAAATCGCGGGTGGATCCGCTGCCTGGCAGAGATCGAAAGAGCGCCGAGTCCGGAATTTTTTGGCGCGGCAAACCCGGGCCACGGTATTCGACTGCCAATCCATACTTGTCAGGACCATTAAACCAGTCCAGCCGAATGGGCCATCTCCCTGCGTGAAGATATACGGAACCGGATTTTTCAGTCATCGTGTGGATGCCGTCATCATCCACAACCGCGCCTACGACACCCAGTTGGCAGCCGGCGGCCCGCGTCGTTATGGTGGTTTTGCCATCCAAACGAATTCGTTGACCCGGTTGGAGAAGCCGGCCCTCCAAATTCATTTGCAACTCTTGCGCTCCGGAAGCGTCCTGTAACACAAACCTGCCTTGGGCGGAATTAGCCCATAATACGGTTCCTTCGAGGTGAACGGCGCAGGCGTTGGTTGGATTTTGAGAACTAGATTGCGAAATCTCCGCCACATTCGTCACCAGCACCGAACTCGAACCAGGCCATTCTTCACCGTCGACGTTTCGAATCATCGATAGGACAATTGCCGCGAAACCGAGCAGGACCGTGATGCGATTGCGCGGGTCGTGAATCATCGCTCATCCGGGAGTTTAGAGGACGAGACTGTTGAGGAAGGCGATTGAAAATTCAAAACATCGATGGCCGGCAAAGGGTGGCCGGTTGTGTCGAACAGCGAATTGGCATCAGGCCGGTCCCACCGATTTGTCGCGCCCGGGATGTAGGTCGCTTCGGGGTGCCAATAGAATACTCCTATTCCACGGTCATCCGGCGCCGCTTTCACGGTCTTAATCAAATCCGCCAAAAACTGTTCCTGGCCGGCGGGAGTCATCGGCCATGTCATATATTTCGCCGCCGCCGGCGAGGGATGAATGTCCGTCGAGGGATATGCCGTCTCCACAATCATGACATCTTTATGATAACGTTTCACGGTGCGGCGCAAGTTGTCACTGACATTGTTCAGCGTGCCGTGCCAGTTTGGGTAATAACTCTGTCCGATAATATCATAATCTATCTTCGCCCTGGCGAGATGGTCAAAATACCACCGGGTGACCGGCCAATCGCCGCCGCAATCAATATGGATGACAATTCTTACATGGTCGTCCGGTTTCGTTGCTGAGCGGACGCCGCGCGTTCCGGCGCTGATCAGGCGGGTAAGACGATGCCATTGGCGCGAGTCATCGTATGGTTCCGGCGGACGGATCACCGTTACGTCGCCTTCGAACACTTTGACTTTCGACAATGGAACTTTCACCTGGCCGTCCGGCCACAACATGCCGCCGGTAATTTCGTTTCCGATCTGAACAAAGTCCGGTGTTGCGCCGGCGTCCTTGAGTGTTTTAATCACATTTGATGTATAAGACTGGACCTGTGCGGCAAGCGTGTCGAAATCCAGATTCTTCCAGGCGGCCGGTTTGTTTTGCTTTTGGGGATCGGCCCACCAATCCGAATAATGAAAATCCAGCATCAGGACCGCTCCATTCTCCTTGATTCGCCGGGCGAATTGCACTGTGTAAGGAAGACCATTAATACCCTGGCGCGGATCCACCCAAATGCGCAGGCGAAAGCAATTCCAGCCATGCTTCATAAAAATGGCGAGCCCGTCACCGGGCTTGTCCCCATCCATGTAAACACCCCCGTGGTTCTCGACGAGAGGAAGTGTGGAAAGATCCGCGCCCAAATAAAACATCGTGGGCGGCGCAAAGCGTGAGCTTGCATCGGAGGCGTACGTTGGATCCGCATGTGTGCAGACCACCGCGGCCAGCAGTGCGGCTACGATGACGTTTGAGAAGGGCAGGTTCATGCCGCCATTTTACACCCGCGCCTTGAACGGTTGCACCAGGAAACTGAGCAGATAGCGCAAAACCTTACATTTGTGAGGGTGGACAAAAGCCCACGAAAAGAATGCCTTTGGTCATTGTCAAAATCATGTTATAAAACGCCCGTAACTTCGTTTGATTAAAATATGTGGTCCATTGGCAAAATCACGCGTTCCAAAACGCTCTCGTCCACGGCGGCCATTCTTGCCGCCATCACTGTAACAACAACCGTTCTTGCGCCCATCGCAAATGCGGCCGAGTCCGCCGGCCGTGAGCGCCTTTCGTTTGATTCGAACTGGCTCTTCGCCAGGAATGATCCGCCGGGAATCGGCGATGAATTGAGCTATACCAATATCAAACCCTGGGTCATGGCCACGGCAAATGTCTTTGTGAAAGATGGCGAGCCGGTTTCGCGGCCGGGGAATAATCTGGGCGCCGACGTGAGCTATGTGCAGCGGCATTTCCACGACAGCGACTGGCTTTCGCTAAATCTGCCGCATGATTGGGGCATTGCGGGGCCGTTTAATCGTAACGATCCGGGTGAGACAGGCAAGTTGCCATGCTGGGGTGTTGGCTGGTATCGGAAGCACTTTGACATCCCCGTATCCGATAGCAATCGGCGGATTTATTTGGACGTGGATGGCGCCATGTCCTACGCCAATGTCTGGCTCAACGGACATTATGTCGGTGGCTGGCCCTACGGCTATGCTTCCTGGGAGCTGGATTTGACTCCTTATATTAATGCAGGCGGTGACAACGTTCTCGCCGTTCGATTGGATAATCCGGAAGCGTCCTCCCGCTGGTACCCCGGCGCCGGCATTTATCGCAATGTCTGGCTGGTCAAAACTGCGCCCATTCACGTCGCCCATTGGGGAACCTATGTCACCACGCCTGAAATCAACGCCGATAGCGCGACGGTCGACGTGCGGTTCACTATAAACAATGACAGTCGCTCTGATGCCCGCCTTTCGGCCAAAAATGAAATCTATGAATTAAAACCAAACGGAGTGATCGGCAGACATATCGCTTCAGTGACCACCGGAGATTTGAGCGTCACCGGCCAGGGCTCGGGCACGTTCGAAAGCCAGCTCCACGTCATTCATCCCAAACTATGGTCTTTGGAACATCCGCAACAATATGTGGTCGTCACGACCATTGAACAGGACGGAGAGCGTTGCGATTCGTATCAGACCCCGTTTGGCATTCGCACAATTCGGTTTGATGCCGACCAGGGATTTTTCCTGAATGGCAAGCACGTCCATCTTAGCGGCGTTTGCGATCATTCGGACCTGGGCGCTCTCGGCATGGCGGTGAACGTTTCAGCGCTGAAGCGGCAGATCGAAATCCTTAAAGAGATGGGTTGCAACGCCATTCGGACCAGCCATAACCCGCCGGCGCCCGAACTTCTGGAATTGTGCGATCGGATGGGAATGCTGGTGATGGACGAATCGTTTGATTGCTGGCGGAAAGGCAAGCGGCCGAATGATTATCACCTGCTCTTTAATGATTGGCATGAGCGGGACTGGCGCGCCGAGTTGCGCCGTGATCGCAATCATCCGTCCATTATCCTTTGGAGCATCGGCAACGAGGTGCCCGACCAGGGCACGTCGCGCGGACCGCAAATCGCCGGCGAGCTTACTCGTATCGCCCATGAGGAAGATCCGACCCGTCCTACCACCGCCGCCTGCGATCATATCGATTCAGGTTTCGATGGTTTTCAAACCAACCTGGATGTCTTTGGCTACAATTATAAACCGTTTAAATATGCGGACGTGCATCAGGCAAATCCCGGTCTGCCGATCTTCGGCAGTGAAACGGCCTCGACGATTAGTTCGCGCGGAGAATATTTTTACCCGGTCAATACCAACCGGGATGATGGGGAACGCGATTTCCAGATGAGTTCATACGATTTATCGGCGCCGAAGTGGGCCACGCTCCCTGATACGGAATTTGCCGGGGAAGACGCGAATCCAGAAGTTGCCGGCGAGTTCGTCTGGACCGGTTTCGATTATTTGGGAGAGCCGACTCCCTTCTACGAAGATGGCGCGCCGTCCCGCAGTTCCTATTTCGGAATTGTGGACCTGGCCGGATTTAAAAAAGATCGCTTCTATCTTTATCAGGCGCGCTGGCGCCCGGATTTTCCCATGGCGCACCTCGTGCCCCAATGCTGGGACTGGCCGGGACGCGAGGGCCAGGTTACGCCTGTTTTCGTATATACATCCGGCGATGAAGCCGAATTGTTTTTGAATGGAAAATCCCTTGGACGCCGGACGCGCAAGCCGCTCCAGTATCGGCTCGAGTGGAACGATGTTACCTACCAGCCTGGCGAACTCAAAGTAGTCGCCTATAAGAATGGCCGGCCCTGGGCTTCTGATGTCGTAAAAACGACCGGTCCCGCGGCTAAACTTGTGCTCACTGCCGACCACAAGAAAATTGACCTGGCCGGAGACGAATTATCCTTCGTGACGGTTTCGGTCGAAGATAAAAACGGCCTGGTCGTGCGACAGGCAGATAACCTGATTCACCTGCAAATTTCCGGTCCGGGCCGAATCGTCGCGACCGACAATGGCGATGCGACGGATTTAACGTCGTTCCCGTCGCCTGACCGGAAGGCGTTCCACGGATTGGCGCTGGCGATTGTGCGGGGCAGCCAAACTGGCGGTGTGACGCTCGAAGCCAGCTCCCCGGGGCTGCGATCCGGACGAATTAAAATTAAAGTCCGATAAAACGCTGGATAGCGCGGATGATCAGGCGAGGTGCGGGTTTGGCGGTGGCAGCGTAGTCGCGAAGAGTGCCGTCCATACCATCGGCAAAGTTTGAAAACGATGCCCGGATTCGTGCCGGAGCCGCCCTGGTCCCCGCTTTTTAGTTTTCAGTTCAAGGTTTTCAGGTCACACTGTCGATTCTTTGACATGACAAAAACCGCTCTTTTATTTGCCGGCCAGGGCGCGCAGGCGATTGGCATGGGCAAAAGCTTGTCCGAAACATTTCCAACTGCCCGCCAATGGTTCGACCGCGCCAACGACGTGCTGGGCTATGACCTGGCGTCGCTGTGCTTTAATGGTCCCGAGGCCGAACTTACCAAGACCGAAAATGCGCAGCCGGGAATCTTCCTGGTCGGCTGGGTCGCCTTTGAATTGCTCAAGGAACAGGCTCCGGGTGTCAAGTTCGACGCGGCCGCCGGCCTTTCGCTGGGCGAATTTACGGCGTTGACGGCGGCGGGCGCGATGTCGTTCGAGGACGGCCTGCGGGTGGTGCGCGAACGGGGTAAATTCATGCAGGAGGCGTGCGAGGCTACCCGTGGCGGCATGGCGGCGGTTATCGGGTTGGACGAGGAGCCCACGCGGGCCGTTTGCGCGGAAGCGGGCGTGACGCTGGCAAACCTGAATTGTCCGGGACAAATCGTCATTTCGGGCGAAGCCGAGAAAATTGGCCCTGCGGTTGAATTGGCAAAGGCAAAAGGTGCGAAGAAGGCGATCCCATTGCAAGTTGCCGGAGCATATCACTCGCCGCTTATGGCGAGCGCCCAGTCTAAATTGCAGGCTGAACTCGCAAAAATCAGGATCTCGGCCCCGACGGTTCCGGTTATCTCGAATGTGACCGCTCAACCGCACGACGCCAATATTTCCGCCCGATTGGTCGATCAGGTCTGCGCCTCCGTGCTTTGGGAAAACTCCATGCGCTATTTGCTCTCGCAAGGTTACACGCGATTTATTGAACTGGGACCCGGCGCTGTCCTGAGCGGTTTCATGAAACGCATTGATAAAAGCGCCCGAATGCTGAATGTGGCGGACGCGGCAAGTTTGAATGCAACCGTCGAGGCGTTGAAGAGTTGAATTGAAGCGTTAACATTGGCCGCGAAGCGGGCGCGGTTTCCTTTTGGACGAACGCGCATAATACGCGCCTGCCAGCATGAATCCGCATCCCGCAAGGATAGCCAGGACAAAATGAGTTGCCGAAAAAAACGTCTCGTTCAACTCGTACGTAGAATTGTCCCACGAAATATTCAGATGAATCAGCATGAGCTCAGAAACTAAGAGCCAAACTATGAACAGGCCTAGGAACCATTTCCTGTTAAGGGGCGCCATCTTTCGCAGGAACAGTAGCGGAATCGCGGCGGCAGCGAGGTAGACAGCGCCAAATTCATCCACTGCAATATTGCCATAAATGAACCACTGGCGAAGAAGGTCACTCAATTTCGTAGCGACTTCAGCTTGGCCATATTGACCGCGGGAAAGTACATGAAAAAAGCCCTCCACCGTGCGCGGGTAACCCCAATTCACGGGAGGGTTGGCCATCGAAAACGCAGGTAATAAAAAATAGGCGCTAATACCCGCCAAAAACAAGGTCACACAGGAGATGCTCGTTATCCATTCGCTAAAGAATTGTCGAGTTTTTACCAGAAGAACAATCCAGAAAAGTGCTGCAAGTGCTGTGGCGGTAACGTCACGTATGCGAGTTGCTCCGTTCATAAAGGATTCGAACAAGTGCAATTGGGCATTTATCGCAAGCGCAAAACAGAAAAGAGCCGCGAGCAGGAAAAAGATTTCACGGCCTAAAGCCGGATTTCCCAGTGCCACAAGAAACGGCAACGCCAACGCGGTGGGAAGCAGGGCCTGGCTGTCACTTAATAGCAGTCCTTCCGTCAGCGCCGCCAGATAAAGATCCCGTTTTTGTTCAGGAGTAAAGAACCAGCGCGTCAGCAGGGAGAGAACCAAGGCAAAGAGACAGATATTGAAATTCCATTGGTCGGGGA
>DASYZW010000580.1:0-4838 GCA_035945915.1 Verrucomicrobiia bacterium
GTAGTCAGATTCTCACGGCTATAGCCCTCCGGAGTTTGTTCGCGCAGTCGGCGGCCGGCTTTCGTGGCGATGAAGAAATTGTCCTTTCGCTCCTTTTTTAATTTCGCCAGCAATCGTTCGCTGCGGCCGTCACCATAGACGTCGGCGGTGTCGAAAAGGTTGACCCCTGCATCCAGCGCGGAGTGCAGGGCCGCAAGGGAATCCTTATCATCCACTGAGCCCCAGGCGCCGCCAATGGCCCAGGCGCCAAAACTGACTTCAGATACTTTCCAGCCGGTGCGACCGAGGTCACGATACTTCATAAAAAATTCGACGCCAAATGATGCACTAAATCACCGGAGCCGCAAGCGCGCTATTTCCAAAACGCGACCGCGACATGATGCCGCCTGGGAGAAGGCCGGCCCTCCTTCAATTTGATTCCACCCGCAACAGTGACGTATCCACACCGGCCACGACCTCCGTCATTTCCAATTCCGCCGGCACCAGGCAAAATTGCCCGGCACTCAGCGCCACGACAATATCCTCACTTTGAATTTTCACCGTCCCGCGGACGACCGCGATAATCTGCAATTTATTTTCCGCTAAAACCGTTCGCGAACCATTTTTAATTTCAACGTCGTCGACGTTAAACAGCGGGTCGCGAACAATAGGACGCGACCGGACTTTTTCGCTACCGGAGTATATTGCGGAGACAAGTGTCGGCTCAAAATCATTAAAATCAATGCTTGCGAGCGATTGAGCCACGTGCAGTTCACGGGGCTTGCCGTCCAGGCCAACACGGTTCCAATCAAAAACCCGATAAGTCGTGTCCGAGTTTTGCTGGATTTCGAAGATTACCAAACCCGCGCCGATCGCATGGACTCGCCCGCTGGGCAAAAACATGGCATCGCCCGCCTGGACGGGAACGCGATGAAAGCACTCCGCCACCGAGCCAGCGGCAATTTTTTCTTCGAATTCGTTCCGCGTGACTCCCTTTTTAAGGCCGACGAATAGTTCAGACTGCGGCCGGGCATCGGCGATATACCACATCTCAGTTTTTGGCTCGCCGCGTAGTTCGGCAGCCTTGGCGGCGGGCGGATGGACCTGAAGCGACAGTTTATCGCGCGCGTCCAAGAGCTTACAAAGAATCGGGAAACGATTCCCGTCGGCAGGCCGCGCGCGCCCCAGGATTTCCGATGAATAATTCTCCATCAGCCACCGCACCGTTTTGCCCGCAAAATTCCCATTGGCGATCACGCTTTCATCCCCTGGACGGTCGGAGATCTCCCATGACTCGCCGACAAGTTTTGCGGCGGGTAATTGTTTATTGAAAAGCCTCTCCAATTCACGCCCGCCCCAAACGCGCTCCTTAAAAATCGGCCGGAATACTATCGGATACAATATAGACTTCATTTACAGCAAGGGCCCTGAATTAAAGATGATCGGGCCGGTAATTTCAAGTTTTCCTTGTAAGAGGATGAATTCGCTGAAAGCCACCCAGCCAATCATATGGACAGGCCTTATCAATGCCTTCAAGCAAGTAACCATTCGGGGAGCATGAAAGCCAGCCAAAATTGAATTTTTGCGCCGGTTCCACCCTAGAAGGCTCTCGCCTTTTGCCCCTAATCCACTTTTACGTTAACGAAAGCAAATAACGGGCCCAAATCAGCCCGATTTACGGGAATTTATAGGGTCAAAAAAATTAGGACGTTGCCGCTTGACGATTCGGAAACCTTTCGGTTAAGATTCGGTTATGAATTTAACGGCGGGTTAAGCGGCTTAAAAAGGTTTAATTTTTCCGAATTCAGCTATCACTTTAACGAAAACGAACCGTGGATTTAAAAGATATCAAGGCAATCATTGATTTGATGAAGAAGAACTCGATTACCGAGTTCGAACTCGAGCGGCAGGACTCAAAAATCAGGCTTAAGCGCGGTCTAAACGGGGGCCCATCGCCCAATGCGGAAGATGCAGTTGCTGGCATCTCAAGTTCCATGGCTTCTCAGCCTGCGACTCAGTCTGTCGCCCCGGTGACACCTATTCCTGCGGCAACGGGCGAGATCGAGATCAAATCACCTATGATCGGCACCTTCTATCGGTCTCCTTCCCCCGAAGCCGGCACCTATGTTGAAGTGGGCTCGGAAGTGAGTCCCGAGGCTGTGGTTTGTATTATCGAGGCCATGAAGGTCATGAACGAGATCAAAGCAGAAGTTAAGGGCGTCATTACGCAAATTTTGGTCGAGAACGCCAAACCGGTCGAGTTCGGCCAGCCGCTTTTCAAGGTTAGGCCAAGTTAGGGTTCTGTAAATCCGATGGGTCGGGCCATTCACGCGGCCCTTTCGACCCGTTTTACTGAAAAAACGACTAAATCATGTTCGAAAAAGTTCTCGTGGCTAATCGCGGCGAAATCGCCGTGCGAATCATCCGCGCCTGCAAGGAATTAAATGTCCGCACCGTTGCTGTCTATTCGGAGGCCGACGCGAATTCCATGCACGTCCAATTGGCCGATGAAGCCATCTGCATCGGCAAAGCTCCCGCCTCCGAAAGTTACCTGCGCATTGACCGGATTATCAGCGCCGCGGAGGTCACCGATGTGGATGCCATCCATCCCGGCTACGGATTTCTATCGGAAAATGCCCATTTTGCCGAGGTTTGCGAAAGCTGCAACATCCGTTTCATCGGGCCGAGCCCCCGAGCTATGCAGGCGCTTGCGGATAAAGCCGTCAGCCGAGCCCTTGCCAAAAAGGCGGGCGTCGCCACGCCCCCGGGTTCAGATGGTGTCGTGGAAAAAGAACAGGATGCCCTGATCATTGCCAAACGCATCGGCTACCCGGTCATCATTAAAGCCATCGCCGGCGGCGGAGGCCGCGGCATGCGTGTCGCTCATAATGATATCTCCCTGATGAAAGGCTTTCACACGGCGCGCACGGAAGCGGAAAAAGCCTTCGGCAATTCAAACGTTTACATCGAAAAATTCATCGAGAATCCCCATCACATCGAAATCCAGATTCTCGGCGACCAAAAAGGGCGAATCATCCACCTCGGCGAGCGCGACTGCTCCATCCAGCGTCGCAACCAAAAAATCATCGAGGAAGCCCCTTCGCCTCTGCTCGAAAATAAATTTCGCAAACTCCGGGAAAAAATTGGCAAAGCGGCCGTCAGAATCGCTGAAGCCGCCCATTATACCAATGCCGGAACCGTTGAATTTATTGTCGATAACCACGGTAATTTCTATTTCCTGGAAGTAAATAAGCGCATTCAGGTGGAACATCCCGTAACCGAGGAAGTCACGGGAATTGACCTTGTCCGATACCAGATATTGCTCGCCCTGGGCGAACCGCTGCATCACTCCCAAAGTGACATCGAAATCAAAGGCCACGCCATTGAATGCCGCATCAATGCCGAAGATCCCTTTGACGACTTTCGTCCCAGCCCGGGTCGCATCGAAATGTACTACCAACCCGGCGGCCGCGGTGTCCGCATGGATACCCATGCGTATGCCGGCTATACCATTCCCTCCGCGTACGATTCAATGATCGGCAAATTAATCGCCACAGGCAAAGATCGGCGAGAGGCGCTTGACCGCATGAACCGCGCCCTGGCTGAATGCATGATTACCGGCGTCAAAACTACGGTTTCCTTTCAACAGGCCATCATGCAGGACCCGAACTTCCGCCGCGGAGTTTATTCCACCAATTTCGTCGAGCAATTGCTCGGCGGAGCCCGGCGCGAGTTGATTGAGGAAAAGACTTAAGGAGAAAAGCCGGGGCCGGCACCCCGTCCCCCTCATTCGCTGGTGGGTTTCAACGCTTTGGTGACCATGAGCGTGAAACTTCCAACAATGTTCTTGTCTGAACCGGGGCTGTTGTCCGTTCCCGTGACTAAATTCGGTGTTGCAGCAGAGGTGCAAAACCCGGTCAACGTCACAGTTAAATCACCAACGGTATAGGTCAATGTGCCCGCTCCGGGAGTTCTCCCATATTGCCCGTACGTGGATATAGTTTGTCCCACCACCGAAAAATTGCAGAAGCCGCCATTGGGAACTACGGCACTGATTCGATTAGTAACGTCGTCCTCGTTAAAATACAGGTTGATGCCAATGAACGGAGAGCCGGGGTCCGTATCCTGAATATCCACCGCGAATTCGATCGTTGTCTTTCCCGGGACCAGGTTGACCTCAGGGTCAAGCGTTTCATCCGTATCACCCGTGTTGAGGAAATTCGGCGATTTCGTCGACCCGGTAAACAGAAAAACATTATATCCCTCATTCTGTCCCCGAGTATCCCAATAGTTGTATGAACCCATGAAAGACCCGCGCGAATCAGTCGCACCGTAGACGGTAACCCCTGTGAGCGTGAGCTTTGCGTAGGCCGCCGACGTTATTCCCAACAGGAGAAAAGCCAGGCTTCCCATGTGCAAAAATCGACGATTATTCCGAGGAAAATTCATTACTGGCAACCATACAAAAGCCGCCGGACCGATGTCTATTCGATTGAACAACGAAAGTTCAGTTTGAAAACCGAAGGGCCATTCGGCAAACTTCCAGGGTGAAACAGATACAACTATTCGCATTTCTTTTGTGGGCGGCATTCTGGGTCGGCTGCAAAAAAGCCGATTCACCCGTTTCCGATTCGAATTCGGCCTCGGCAACGGTTTACGCATTGCCATCGGGCCCTCAACCCAAACTCCAAACCATGCCAATTTATCTGGGCGCGCAAACCCTTGACGCCGAACTGGCGTTAACGCCTGAGCAGGAGGAAACGGGACTCATGTACCGGACGAATATCACGGACGATACCGCCATGCTCTTTGTTCTACCGGCGCCCGAACGCGCATCGTTCTGGATGACCAATTGTCCC
>DASYZW010000581.1:0-2890 GCA_035945915.1 Verrucomicrobiia bacterium
AAACCCAGCGGCGTGTCTTATGATGGGATGAAGCCGGAACATATGGTCGTTGTTTCCCTCGCCGACGGCAAAGTGGTGGAAGGCAATCTCAAGCCCAGTTCCGACACACCCACCCACCTCGAACTGTACCGTGCCTTCAGGGAAATTGGAGGGGTGGTGCATACGCACAGCTTGTATGCCACAGCCTGGGCGCAGGCAAAAAGAAAAATCCCGTCTTTCGGTACTACGCAGGCGGATTATTGGTTTGGAGATGTTCCGTGCACACGCGCCATGACGCCGACAGAAATCAAGAACAGTTACGAAAAAAACACCGGGACGGTCATCGTCGAGACATTCAGGAAATTAAATCCGCTGGATCATCCGGCTGTGCTCGTGGCCAGTCACGGACCGTTCACGTGGGGTAAAACGCCCGCGGACGCTGTCCATAACGCGAGTGTCCTGGAATTTGTCGCCCGATTGGCCAGAGAAACGCTCCTGATCAATCCGCGAACAGAACCCATGCCTCCTGCCTTGCTGAACAAACATTTTCTCCGCAAACACGGCGCAAACGCCTACTACGGACAAAAATGAGATGCTCCTCAGTGCGTAGCAGCGCACATGGGTGCGTGTGTGGTCTAACCAGCCTCGCCGTCGGCGGACTAGTCGCTCTGGGAATGCTGTTCCCAATTGCCCGCGCAAACGGCCAGGGGACCATTGTCAAAATACCGGCGGCCCAAACCTCCCCTGGACCCCTGATCCGGAGCGGAGCGGGCCAACCATTAGAACTCTCACAATACATCCGTGCGCATTACGTTAAACACGATTATTACGTCCCCATGCGCGACGGCGTTCGGCTCTTTACTTCCGTCTATTCGCCACGCGATACAAATGGCAAATATGCCATCATGATGAACCGCTCGCCTTATTCGATTGCACCGTACGGCGAGACAAATTATCCCGGCTCGCTCGGCCCATCCGAGGTTTTCGCCAGGCACGGATTCATTTTTGTCTATCAGGACGTCCGGGGCCGGCACAAATCGGAAGGCCGGTACATTGATATGCCGGCCCATAAACGTCAATTTTCCGGCCCCGGGGATACCGACGAGACGACGGACGCCGCCGACAGTATCAATTGGCTCGTGCAAAACATTCCAAATAATAATGGCCGGGTTGGTCTCTGGGGAATTTCCTACAATGGCTTTTACGCGGCCCAGGCCATGATCAATGCGTCGCCTCTTTTAAAGGCGGATTCACCGCAGGCGCCGATGGGTGATGAGGGAAACGGCGACGACATTTACCACAACGGCGCGTTTTTTTTGGCGGCGAATTTCGGCTTTTATTCGGGTTTTTGGCCGCGGGAAGTCAACCCGCCGCCCTTCCGTGTCGGGACGCCGGATCAATACGAGTTTTTTCTGCGAATGGGGCCGATCGCCAATCTCCAGGACGCCTGCTTCAAACATCTCAACCCGTATTGGGATGATATTTTGAAACATCCAAACTATGATTGGTTTTGGTCTTCGCGCGCGCTGGGGCCGGTCATGACAAACCTGACGGCCCCGGTCCTGGTGGTCGGCGGTTGGTATGATACGGAAGATTTGGGTGGCACGCTGAAGTTGTTCCAGGCGATTCGCGAGCACGGCGGCGCGCCGGCCGCAACGCTTGTAATGGGTCCCTGGGCGCATGGCCAATGGGGGCATCCCGGAGGCGAATCGCTCGGAAATCTCCAATTCGGTTCGCGGACATGCGATTTTTTTGAGTCGGACATTCAATATCCGTTTTTTCTCCGTGCGCTCGAACCTGATCCAACGAACCAAATGCAGTTGCCATTGGCATGGATGTTCGAGACCGGGAGGAATCAATGGCGGCAGTTCAGTTCATGGCCGCCCGTCAATGCCATTCGCCGTTCTCTATATCTTTCTGCAAATGGAAAGGTTTCATTCGAGCGTCCGCCTGGCCGCCAAAAGTTTGATGAATACGTGAGCGACCCTGCTAAACCTGTGCCGGTGACAAGTGAAATTGGCGATGGAATGCCTGGCGATTATATGACGCGGGACCAACGGTTCGCCTCGCGTCGGCCGGATGTGCTGGCCTACGAAAGCGATCCCTTGACGGCGGACGTCGTTGTGGCCGGTCCGATTACGCCGATACTCCGCGTTTCGACGTCGGGCACAGATTCGGATTTCATCGTAAAGCTCATTGATGTTTATCCCGATGATACGCCTGACTCCGGAAATGTTCACTTTGGCGGATACCAGCAGATGGTGCGTGGCGAACCGTTTCGCGGCAAATTCCGCCACAGCATGGCCAATCCGGAGCCGTTTGTTCCAAATAGACCGGAAAAAGTTGAGTTCGTCATGCCCGACGTGCTCCATGATTTTCGTGCGGGACATCGCATTATGGTGCAGATTCAAAGTTCCTGGTTCCCGATGGTGGACCTGAACCCGCAGCAGTTTGAAAACATACCAACTGCGAAGGCCTCAGACTTTCAGAAAGCCGCTGAACGCGTCTATTGTGGTGGAAAAGATGGAAGCCGGATTGACCTGCTGACTATTGAGTAGCAGGCAAACCGGTTTCATTGCCACCATAATCCCTTATAAAACAGTGATATGACGAAAATGGCTACAGGAATGGCCAGGACAAGCGCTACAATCAGGCGATTTCGGGTTTTGGACGACACGACTATCCCATGTTTGGAAAAAAAACTCGCGCCGTCAACGATTCAGATGTTGAATACATCTGAACAGAGTCTGATTCAGAATTTAAGCAAGATCCGAATATGAATTCTACTGCCACAACTCCGGCCTCTTCCGGCGGCGCGCTCGCCTGGAAGGACAAGCTCATTGATTATGTCATCGGCCATAGCGGGGCGTTAATTTCCGCTGTCCTGGTCATCATCGCCGGCTTGCTTGCC
>DASYZW010000582.1:0-2282 GCA_035945915.1 Verrucomicrobiia bacterium
TTCATACTTGGAGTGACCGTGGCGTCTGACTCATGAAATCCGCCGTTGATATCGTCAATTTTTTCCTGATTTGGATTACCCTCGGGATGGCCCTGGCTTGGCCATTTGAGCTTTTTCTTTTTTCGTACATTGTCCTGGGCCCGCTGCATTATTTGACGGAGATTAACTGGCTGGACAAACAGCACTACTTCCTCCGCACACAGGACCGGCGGGTTTTTGTCTGGAGCATGGTTGGCCTGGTGTTTCTCCTCACGGTCAGCCTCGTGATTGGCGAGTCTTCCGATTGGCAATGGACCAAAGCGTTTCACGATGCAGTCGTTGCCTCGGCGCCCGGCCCGGTGAATTTTTTTCTGCACTGGAGCTGGACCCTCTTGCTCGTGGCATTCGCGGCCGCCGCGGCATGTCTGTTTACCAACCGCTGGCCTCTGCGCCTGTTTATCATCGGCGTTTGCCTGCTCAGCTCTTTCTTTTTTTATGCCATGCCCGCGGCGGCTGTTTTGTTCGGGGTTTTTCTGCCGACAATTGTGCACGTGTTTGTTTTCACGATCCTGTTCATGATCTATGGTTCGCTGAAAGTCCGCAGCTTTTGGGGATGGGCAAACATCGCTTCCATGTTCCTGGTCATTGTAGTGATTGCCCTTTGTCCCTGTACAATGTGCTCGCGCGCTCTCGGTAAAACGGTGATGCAAATGGTTCAAGACAGTGCATTTCTGCCGGTCAACTACGGCATTTGCAAATGGCTCGGTCTGACCAATAACGGATACGTTAATTTTTATTCGCCGATTTTTTTCAAGGTCGAGTCATTTATCGCCTTTGCCTACACGTATCACTATCTGAACTGGTTTTCCAAGACTTCCATCATCAAGTGGCACCAGGTCGAAAAGAGCAAATTTGTGGTGTCAGCCGTCCTTTGGGCCTGCTCGATTGCGCTTTACGCCGTTGATTATCGGCTTGGTTTTGCCGCGATCTTTGCCTTGAGCATTTTGCACATTGTCCTCGAATTCCCCCTGAACTTTGTCTCGATGCGCAGTATTTTTGCTGCATGGAGGGCGAAGGTGGAGATGTTGAAGCGTGGAAATGTTGAAACGCTAAAAGGTTAAAATTCGGGAGCGGATTGGTTCGTTGCAGCTTCGATGCGGCGGACTTGCCCGATTTAACGTTTCAATCTTTTAGGGTTTCAACGCTGGCGCGCTGGCGCGTTGACAATGGGAGTGGGATTCATATAAATATCTATACATTATTCCCAACCAATTATGGTGTCGTCATCTTCAACCGTCGAAAAGCGGACTGTCTCGGTTTTTCGAAGCGGAATCCTCTTTGTAGTGGCGTTGGTCGCTGTTCTGGGCGGATTTCTATTTGGGTATGACACCGTGGTTATCAATGGGGCCAACCAATATCTCAAAGTCCATTTTCTCCTGAATTCGTCCCAGGAGGGATTGGCGGGGGCGAGCGCCATCGCGGGCTGTATTCCGGGCGCGCTCGTGGCCGGTTTTTTTAGTGACCAATTCGGGCGCAGAAAGGTGCTGTTTGTTTGCGCGGTCTTGTATGCGTTGTCCGGTCTGCTATCGGCGGTGCCGCGCACATTTTCCGAATTTCTTTGGGCCCGGTTTGCCAGTGGACTGAGCATCGGCATTTCTTCGATGATTTGTCCGGTCTATATCGCGGAACTGGCGCCGCCACTCTGGCGCGGGAGATTAGGTTCGCTGTTTCAATTGGGCATTGTCAGCGGCATTTTCATCTCCCTCTTCTTCAATGCCTTCATCCAGCGGATGGGCGATGACGTCTGGAATGCCCATAGCGGCTGGCGATGGATGCTTGGCGCGGAAGTGATCCCCGCAATCTTTTTGCTCGCCGTGCTATTTCCCGCCCGCGAAAGTCCTCGCTGGCTGATTCAAATAGACCGCGAAAACGCCGCGCGGGGAATTCTGGAAAGTATTGGTGGCGCGGCCTTTGCCCGCGACGAAATTGCCGCCGTGCGGGATGTTTTGAAACAGGAAGACAGCAGCATGATGGAGTTATTGTCGCATGCGCGCTTTCGCCGTCCGCTCATCATTGCGGTATTGCTAATGGCCTTTTCCCAATTCAGCGGCATCAACGCGATCATGTATTATTCGACTGAGATTTTCACGACGGCGCATGTGGGAGTGAAAGATTCTTTTGCGGCTTCGACCGTGATTGGACTGGTCAACCTGCTATTTACCTTTGTTGCCATCGCCCTGGTGGACAAAGCAGGGCGGCGGCCCCTGCTTTTGATCGGATTGATTGCGCAGGTGATTGCACTG
>DASYZW010000583.1:0-1634 GCA_035945915.1 Verrucomicrobiia bacterium
GAAATTTATTCCGGCCGAGTCAGGGTGGATCCCTATCGAAAGGGGCACGAGACCCCCTGCATCCAATGTGATTACGCAGCGGCCTGCCGCATAGACGCCTGGACGCATCGATTCCGGTCCCTGGCCGTAAAAAATGTCTCAACTGAATAGGTCGAGTTGGGGCGGCGGCGCGAGCGTTTTCAATTTGTCCCGATCCTGGTTGCGCCGTCCACGCACATTACCTTCCGGTGTCAATTCGGATTCTTCAAGGTTATGGAGAATTTCCTTTGCGCGCTCAAGGACCGGTTTTGGGACCCCAGCGAGGCGGGCTACCTGGATTCCATAACTTTTGTCCGTGCCGCCGGGCACAATTTTGCGGAGGAAAACGATTTGGTCGCGCCATTCACGAACGGCCACGTTGAAATTCTTCAGTCGTGGCAAACGGCCGGCCAATTCAGTCAATTCGTGGTAATGCGTGGCAAACAGCGTCTTGGCGCCGGCCTGGTGGTGCAAATATTCCACAATGCTCCACGCAAGGGACAGGCCGTCAAAAGTGCTGGTGCCGCGGCCAATTTCATCCAGCACAATGAGGCTGCGCGGCGTCGCATTATTCAGGATGTTTGCAGTTTCGGTCATTTCAACCATGAACGTGCTTTGGCCCCGCCCCAGGTCGTCGCTGGCCCCGATGCGCGTGAAAATGCGGTCCACCAAATCAACCCTCGCCTCCGCCGCCGGCACAAAACCGCCGGTATGCGCCAGCAGCGTGATTAATGCGACCTGGCGAATATAAGTCGATTTTCCAGCCATGTTCGGCCCGGTAATCAACGCAATTTGCGGAACGTCATCCTGGCCCTCGCTCTTGCCGGAGCCGAGAGACGCATCGTTGGGCACGAATCGCTCGTCGCTTAGGTTTATTTCCAGGACAGGGTGGCGTCCGTCGCGGATGGATAAAGCACCTTCATCGCGCATGTCGGGGCGACAATACCCGTAAAGGCGCGCGGTTTCTGCAAATGACGCCAGCACATCTAATTGCGCGAGGGCGCCGGCGGTGTCCTGGATATCTCTCAATGAACCGAGAACGGTTTCACGGACACGCTGAAACAATTCATATTCCAGCTTCAAAGCGCGTTCTTCCGCGCCGAGAATTTTGCCTTCCATTTCCTTGAGCTCGGGCGTGATGAAGCGTTCGCCGGTGGCAACCGTTTGCTTGCGGATATAATGAGGCGGAATTTTATCGAGATTTGCCCTGGTGACCTCAATGTAATAACCGAACACGGAATTAAACCGGACTTTTAGCGAGTTGATCCCCGTCTTTTCAATTTCCTGCTGCTGCAGTTTTGCAATCCAGTCCTTGCCGCCGCGCATCGCCTCGCGCAATTCATCCAGGGCGGCGTCAAAACCGTCGCGGATCATGCCGCCTTCTTTAATTGCCAGGGGCGGCTCGTCAACAATGGCCTGCGCCAGATTTTGGACGAGAGCTGGCAGTTCGGAAATGTTGGATGTCAGCGTCGAAAGAAGAAATGGTTGAGAATGGGCCGGCCCGTTTTCAGCGCTACCCGGATCACCGTGAGAATCCTCGCGAATTAATTGGGGTGGCGTCCGGGGCGGGGCCATGCTTGCAATCATTTGCTTAAGAACCGGAATTTGTTCAAGGG
>DASYZW010000584.1:0-6746 GCA_035945915.1 Verrucomicrobiia bacterium
GGCCGGTTCAACGAATTTTATCAACAACTCCACGGAAAGGAATTGTCATACAACAACATCCTGGACCTGACTGCGGCAGCCCATCTGATCTCTGAATTTGAAAGCGACGGACCGACGCTGGCCATTTTAAAACACACAAACCCCTGTGGGGTAGGCCAGGGAAATAGCCTGCGTGAAGCCTGGGACAAGGCCTTCGAAACCGACAAACAGGCGCCCTTCGGGGGAATTATCGCGGTCAATAAAACGATGGACCGTTTCTGTGCAGAAGCCATATCCGAGATCTTTACTGAAGTGATCGTCGCCCCGGGTTTTTCTCCTGAAGCGCTGGAAATCCTGCAAAAGAAAAAGAATTTACGGCTGATGCAAATACTGAAATCGCCCCGCCGGCCCGGGTCGTTTGACTTGCGCAGCGTTGGCGCGAATTCCTATTTGTTGCAGGAGACCGATTCCAGGATGGCCGGGCCGGGGGATCTAAAAATTGTGACCGCCCGGCAGCCGTCGCAAGAAGAATTAAGCGCCATGCTTTTCGGGTGGCGCGTGGTGAAACATGTCAAATCAAACGCCATCGTTTACGTCAACGCGGACAGGACACTCGGTGTTGGCGCCGGTCAAATGAGCCGGGTGGACGCCAGTCGCATCGCGGTCTGGAAGGCACGGGAGGCAAATCTTTCACTTGCAGGCAGCACGGTCTGCAGCGACGCTTTCTTTCCATTTCCGGATGGCTTGATTGCCGCAGCGGAAGCCGGGGCCACGGCAGCCATTCAACCCGGCGGTTCGGTCAAAGATGCCGACGTAATCGCCGCGGCAAACGAGCGTGGCCTGACAATGGCGTTTACCGGCATACGTCATTTCAGACACTGAATCACTCGCAGCGCGGGGAGGAGGCAGGTGGGAGAACAAAGCGGCCGGAGCAGCAGTGCCCTTGCCAGGCAGAGGGTTTTAGACGGGATGAACAGGATGGACGTGTACGCGGCAGCGCCACATGCCATCGGCCCGACAGGTCTTACATTGTTGATTTCCAATGTGTTAATGTGTTACACGCCCCGTTACAAATTGGCGTGTGCCCGTTACCTTATTGAACACCAATGAGTCAGGGCGTTACAAAGCAAAAGATCACCGCAAGGTCAGGTAAATCAAGACGAGTTCGCCAAGCGCAATCAGGATTAACAATGCCCAGACCGAGTTTTCCCGGATGCGCAGCCCGGATTGCCGTGCGGGCGCAATCCAAAATTGGAGTTTTGCGGAACCGAGGGTGATGATGTCGCCATTGCGCAGCAACGCCTCGCCAGCGAGATTGCCGTTGATGGTTGCAATGGCCTCCCGCGCCGCCGCAACCCGGAAACCTTCCTTTTTACGAAATTCGAGGACAACATGCTGATCCCAGACACCCTCGTCCTCCAGAGATAAGTCGTTCTGCGGGTGACGCCCGATCCGAAAAGGAAAACGGCTGGCAGCCACACGGTTGCCAGCCTTTTTTCCGGAAAGTACGTGAAGTTGAATCATCAAAAATGCCGACGCGGCACCTGAATTTGATCGCCGGGAAAAACAGCGGGATCACTATCGACATCGCGAAGCGCCTTATCCACATCAACGCGAAGACGGGTGCCATCGGACCGGGTGAGCCAAACTTTATGGCTGGCGAACATCGTGAAATCCCCGGCCGATTGGATGGCTTTGGTGACCGTAGTCTGGCCGAGATATTCCTCGGGACCCGGTTTTGTCACTTCACCGCCGACGTAATAGACCCGGTTTAACGCGGTTACGGTCACCGACAGCCGGACGAAATATTCAGGCACGTAAAGTTTGGTAATCAGGCGTTGCAGTTCGCCGGGAGTTTTGCCAGAGGCCAGCACGGCGCCAATGAGAGGCAGGGAGATCGTCCCATCATCAGCGATAAGATAGGACTGGGGGGTTGTCGGAATCGGTCCGGCGACCGCCTCACTGCCGGTGCTTGTGCTGATATTAACGGTTTCGCCTGCCTGAAAGCGGGCGGCTCCGAGCGGAATGGAATCCAAATCATTAGTCGCACCCACGGTACCTGACCCCGAACTGTTCATGGAAACGGTGTTCGCATCCGTTCCGCCCGAAGCTCCTGCTGCAGCGCCAGTCGATTTGTCGTTTGTCATGGAGGCAACCGGAGGGGCAGTTGTTCCCGGGGCGCCGGACATCGCCGGAGGGGTCGGGTTATCGGACAAAACCGGCTGTTCGGTTGAGCCACAACCCGACAAAAAGATTCCGGCGATAACGGCGGCGCACGCGAGGAGCGTCAGTTTCGGTACAAAATTCATGAACGGTTATCCTTGCGAAAATATCACGCGCGCGCAATCAATACTTTTGCTGGATTCCAACACCGCCCGAACCGCCGGCGGACCCCTTTGGTTCCGGGGTTTCCTGCGAATCGTCATTATTGTTGTAATAATAACCGCCGTAATAATAGTAGCTCTCGTCCTGGGCCATATTGATATTGTTGAGCACAATACCGACGAGGTTGCCCCCTACTTTTTCGACCATTTGCTTGGCGCGAATATTCATCAATTGCGGGTAACGGCGATATTGAATGATTTGTATGGCCATGTCCACTTCGCTGGCCAGCACCGAGGCATCGCTCAAGCCCATGATCGGAGGCGAGTCAAACAGGATAAAGTCGTAACGCTGTTTTAGTTCACTGATGAGGTTGCGCATTGGTTCGGAGCCGAGAATATTGACCTGGCGTCCCGGCAATTTGCCGCTGGGCATGAAGTCCAGCAACTGCACGGGAGTTTTTTGAATCACCTCATCAAGCGTGCCTTGTTTGAGCAAATAATTGATGAGGCCGGTGTCGTTGGACTGACGCAAAAGTTTGTGGAGCGTGGGACGGCGCAAATCCGAATCCACCACCAGCGTGCGTTGGCCGGCCTGGGCAAACACCGTGGCCAGATTCAACACCGTCGTGGATTTCCCCTCCCCCATCCCCGCGCTGACAACCACAAGCGAATTAAGATTGTCATCCTTGCGTGAGAACAAAATGTTCGTGCGCAGCACCCGGTAGGCTTCCGCGTGGGAGCTGTCAAAGCCTTCTTCAATGAGCGTGCTGACGTTTTGAGGAATGACCCCAAGCACTGGCGATTGAAAGACCCGTTCAACTTCGTCAATGGTCTTGACGCTCGTATCCAGATACTCGATAAAAAACGCGAGGCTGACGCCAACGAGAAGCCCGAAGAACGCGCCCAAGGCGATATTGAGCGACTTCTTGGGAGCCACCGGAATTTCCCCTGGGGTCGCCGGATTGATGACCTGCACCAATGTGCTTTTCGGCATTGCGGCATCGGACTCATCCGCTTCAATTTTTTCGGCAAGCAACTTGTGCAAATCCTTCTTGTCCTCGAGCTGGGCCTTGGCCCGCCAATAAGGCTGGCCTTGCTCGAGCTCGACCTGATCCTGGGTCTCGCAGTTGGTGAGTTGCTGGCTCAGCGCATCCACCTCGGCTTGCGCGGACGTAACCTGACCTTGAATTCCATACATGATGCCGTTTACCCGGTCGGCAATTTCCCGATGCAGCGTAGCCATCATCGACGAGATGGATGCCAGGTCCGGGTTCCCGGGGCTCAGATAATTCGTATCGGTGGCATATCGTTGTTCATTTTCATGCAGTTTTCCCAATAAATCAGACAAGGTACTGTCCGAAATGCTGGTCAACAGCACGTCGCCCAATTCCGTCGGATTCGTCTTTTGAATGGCCTGGAATTCGGAATACTCAGTTGCGAGCTTGATTGAAAGCGCCTTTTGCTCAATGAGTTTCTCGTTCAATTGCTGAACCTGTTCGGCGCCAATGGTTGGCGTCGGCGTGGGAGACATACCCACGTCATGAATATTGTATTCCTTGCGCAGCTCGTCGACGTTGGTTTCCTCCAGTTGAATCTCCGCTTCTTCTTCCTGGTATTTGGCCTGGAGTTTGGAAATGCCGCTTTCCATTTCGTTGCTATGCATTTCCAGGCGGTAATCTGTGTAATCCTTTGCAATCGTGTTGGCGATGCGCGCTGCCAAATCCTTGTCCTCATTGACGACGGTAATGTCAATCAGCTTGGTATTGCGGTCTGAATCCAACGTAATATAACGTTGCAAATAAGCTATTGTGTCGCTCGTTTTAAGCGGCTGCCCGTCAGGACTAAATTTTTTGCCCCATTCCTGGTTCAGGTTCAGGTCTGCGACGACCCGGCTCAGGACGACGTCACCTTTTATTGTGTTTAGCTCCGTCTCCATGAAATACGGATCGTACGGAGTATTCATAATGGGAACGTCCGAGGTAAAATCCGGCTGAATTTCGATTTGCGCCGTGCTGCTGTAGGCCGGGCGCATGAGGAACGTCACCACGGTGGCGATGACGGTCGTAATAAAGAAGACCGAGATGATGATCGCCTTGCGAATGCGAATAATTCGCCAATAGTCGAGGAAATGCAGTCTGCTTTCCGGCGCGGCGTGTGTTTCTGGCGAATCCATAATCAATCAAAAATAAAAGGGAGCCAAGTGAGTTTTAGACCCGGCCCCCCCGCTGGGTGTTCAAAATAACTGAGAAATTAAGAAAATGCGAATTAAATCAGAGAAATAAGCGCTAAAAGGTGGCCGTCACACTGGCATATCCTATGTTGCGGCTGTAGCCCTGCAGGGCAGTGGTCCTGGTGAGATAATAGAAGTTGTATCCCACATCGGCAGAGATCCACGGAGTGAATGCGTATGCGAGGTTAATTCCAAAAGTATACCAATCCTGGGGCTGTCCGTTATTAGCGCCGCTCGCATACGTGGAATATTGGTAATGGCCGGTCAGACTGCCGGTCAACTTGGGCGTAATCTGATGGTTGACGGTCGCGTACAGGACGGTCGCTTCCTGATAGAGCGTCAGCGAGCCGGTTTTTGAATTCACATCTGCGGTCGCTACCGGAGAGGCTGACTCGGTAAGCCCTACTTGCACATAATCGCCGGGCAAATAAGTGTACGTGGCCGCAATATTGGCGGTCGGATCAATGCTGGTTGAACTCTGCGTGTCAAAAGACGGCAAATTATAATTGTCGTAAATGCCCACACCCGCCCAGGCCAATATACTCAAATTCGCGGTGGCGGAATATTGCGCGCCAACGGAAATGTTATGTGTAATCAGATTGCGGCTGTTACTGTAATAAAGCCCGCCGGTCCCAACCCCGATCACTTGATTTGCCGTATAATCGTCCCAGCTCAACGTATATCTGAGCATAAATGCCAAATCAGGCAAATATTGGTAGTTGAGTGACACCCACCCTGAATTTTGATCCTCGTTCAACATCGCGGCGTATGAAGGCTGGCCGGGAAACCCCTGATTATTGCTATAATCAACCCACGTGTTTTGATATGCCAAATCGGTGCTAAACAGCATGCTCAACTCATGGTGAAGCGAAAGCGTTCCGACATTCTGAATATTGTTACCCTCCACGCGATAGGGCAGCGCCGTAGGCGCCGAGCTTAAAGCCGGATCCTGCGCAGAGACAAACGTATCCATAATTTTGCCTTCCCAGGTTTGGCTGAACGCATGGTCGACCCACAAATCGACCTGGTGCGTTTGGTCAATTGGGTTGGATCCCTGATTCTCGCGTTGCTGATAATAATACAATCCGTAGGTATAACGCAGACCGAGTTCCGTCTGTTGCAACGGAATAATTAAGCTCCCCTGGGGACTAAATTCGAATCCGGCGCTGCCTGACTTTTGACCATTGGGCGAAGTAGTGTAGTTGTCGTCATAAAACCCCCGCAGTGTTGCGGAAACCGACCAGGGCTTTGTGGCATCCATCGCTGTGAAGTCGGGCGCGTATTCGTCCGCATGCAGACTGATGGCGCCGATTGCTGCTAAACCCGCGGAGACAAAGATTCTTTTCATATCATGCATTCCGTCTGAACACTACTTGTGTCTTTAAGCCCGTAACAAGATTATTAATTCGACAACGACACATTTATAAAACGAAACCATTGCCTGTCAAATTTATTTTCGCAATATTTTTTAACCTGTCCGAGGCCCGATTGCACGCTTTTATTGTCTTTAATTTTAAACGCCCGCACCTGACATCATCGTAAGAGAAATTACGGCGCAAAAATGTTTTATCGGGATTTCAACTCGAGGATTCAACCCACCTTGTAACGCCGCACTTTTGGATCCACCTCAAGCGCCCAGGCGTCAATGCCCCCGCGCAGGCATCGAACATTTTGCAGTCCGTGTCCCATAAAAAAAGCGGCGGCATCCAACCCGTTTTTGCCTTGATGATCCACGACCACAATCGGCCTGTCGTTTGCGCCGCTTGCCATGACTTCACGCATTACGTCCTGGGAGAGCAGAACCGATCCGGCAATATGCACAGCCTCAAATTCCTCACGGGAACGGACATCGACAAGCTTTACCGAAGGGTCCCTGCGCAATAAATCCGACAATTCCAAAGGTGTGATTAAAACTTTCGCGTCCTGATCATGACTGGATCGTATATGCGCCATGACTTCGGTCACCTCGAGGTTGCCGTTGCGAGCGCAGACCTGGCTGAGCGTTTCCGCCGGACTAAACCCGCAACTGCTGCAACCGCCAATATGATAACGGCGAAACAATGCGCGTTGCGCGCCGGGATAAGATTCCAGCACCTGGCTCATGGTTGACTCAGGAGTCACGTTCATTACCCAATCATCGCGCCAAAACACGCGTCACGCCATGAATTTTTATACTCGCCGCCATCGCGACTGGAAAATTGGAGATTGAAATG
>DASYZW010000585.1:0-1800 GCA_035945915.1 Verrucomicrobiia bacterium
TTTGCGCCCCATCTGACCGAATCCGTGTCGCGGCAAATGCCTCGAATTCCTTCAAAGCCAGCTTTATCGCTTGTTCATGCAGGGCAAAGATCTGTTCATCCCCACCAAGAAATGCGGCCAACGAAACTGATTTTGGCGGTGAAAAGGTGAAATCATAAAAGATGCGGCGGTTTGCGACAGTGCCGTCCTTCTCGACACGTCTTTCTTTTAGCCTCTGGGTTAACGTTTCACCCGTGGCTGGATGTTGGTTGTCACAGAGCCGCAGAAAATCCTCTGCGCGGACTTTGCCGGCTAAACCCAGCCGACCCGCGCCCAAACCGAACCATTCGCCAGCCACACGCTGTCCTTCATCGTAGTAATCGCCCACGCAAAGATGCTCCTCAAAGTATTCCTTTGCATTTCTCAGTTTATATTGCGTCTTTGCCGTGACCACGCGCCGGACACTATCAGGACTGAACGCGCATTTTGTGTCCCTGAGACACCTTTTCACATCCGGCTTTTGCTGAACTGTGGACATGAATGATGCACCGGATGAAGAAATCAAAACTGCTCTGCGGGTTCTGGACGCTCTCAAGGAAGAATTGAAGGCGCGCACGAAACGCCGAATGGATCGAATCCCGAACAATGTGGCATGGAACGAGAAGGCCACCCACATTGATTACGAGCTCCGAGGAAACCTGAACAGCATCCACTGTTTGAAACTGGAACTGAAGCACTGGCTCAAACGGCGTCTCAAGGCGAACCAGCGCCGCAACTCCCTCTGACCATGCAAACACCCACCACCGCTGACCTGCGCACTGCCATCCAAGTACTCGAACAACTTGGCGAACGAATCACCACACATGCCAATCATTCGATGATGGAAATGCCCGACTCATCTCTGGGCACACATTACGCAGGCCAAATCGAGTCCAAAGCCATCGAACAAACCGCACTCATCAAGCATATCGCTGCGCAATTGAAAATCTGGCGCGACGAATTGTTGCAACAGCGCAGACTCTCCATCCATGTTTAATTTGCCATACGCCTTACCCCTAATTTTCATTAGGACTTGGGGTGTGCGCCAGAGACGCGCCGGAGACGCGAGAATACCGAGTCATCTTCCGCAGTCGCGGACGAGGAAATGGACAGACCGCAGATGCGGATTCGCCATATACCAGGCTCAGACGTGGATTGGCCGTGTGCGTGAACAGTCCGCAGTCGTCATCCATCCGCGGCGACCATCATGCCAACGGACAATCCACAGGTCGGCAATGGTAACGGATTCACCAAATTCGCCGACTGGCCGCAGACGCGGTTTGTCCGCGCCCCCGCCATAAGGCGTCCGCTATATGTCTGCATTTGATCCCAGTAAAATCCGCAAAGCCATCGAGGAATTCACCCCGCGTCGGCCACAGAGGTTCCAAGAATTGTTCGCTGCTAAAGACGTCATTATTGAATTGCGCCAGAAGCGCGCCTCGTATCGTTCAATCGCTGAGTTGCTCACGCGGCATTGCCTGCCAACCTGTAAAACGTCCGTCGCTCATTTTTGCCACCAGATTCTCGGCGAAGCCACTCGTACTCGTGGGCGACCTCCCCGCGAGCAGCCGTCTGAACCGGAAATGCCAGCTCGTCAAACACCCGTTGTTGCGCTGCTGACAACGGATGCAGGTGCGACCGCACAGCCCAACGGCAATGAAATTTTGCCAACCCGCACACGCGGACCGCGCATTGCCCAAGTCCGAATGCTTAAACCTCAAGCCACATGAAACGTCTCGATCTCATTCTCAACGGTAAAGGAGGTGTCGGCAAAAGTTTCTT
>DASYZW010000586.1:0-7688 GCA_035945915.1 Verrucomicrobiia bacterium
CGGAACACGATTTAAGGTCCAGTCCGGCAATAAAGATAGAACGTTTGGCACTGGCAAAAACCACGCCCTTTAATTTTCCGGATTGCGATTCGATGAAATCCAGTTCGGCGCGCAGTTCCTCCAGCGTTGCCGGGTCGAAAATATTCGCGGACGAACCGGCGCGATCCAGCGTCAACAGGCAAATGCCGTCGTCGCGAATGGTTCGATGAAATGTCGCCATAAATTAAATGCTTTCGAGCCACAGCGCCGCCCCTTGCCCGCCGCCCACGCATACTGTGACAAGAGCGCGCTTTGCCTTGCGGCGTTTTAGCTCGCGAAGGCTCGTTAACACCAGGCGCGCGCCGGTAGCGCCTACCGGATGACCAAGCGCTATCGCGCCGCCATTGACATTGAGGCGTTCGGTCGGAATTTCTCCCAGCGGCTGTTCCCGTTTCAAATGCTCCCGCGCAAAATCCGGGCGCATCGCGCCCCGTTCCACCGCAAGTACTTGAGCGGCAAAGGCTTCATTAATTTCAATGATGTCCGCATCCGCGATTTTCAGGTTCGTAAGCTTCTCCGCCTTGGCAATTGCGAACAGCGGGCCCAGTCCCATTCTCGACGGTTCGCACCCCGCGTAGGCGTAACCGGTCAGCACGCCCAACGGCGAATAACCCAGCGCTTCCGCTCGCTTTTCGGTCATGACCAGCAAAGCGACGGCGCCGTCGGTAATTTGCGAAGAGTTGCCGGCGGTCACGCTTCCAGTTTTCCGATCAAAAACCGGCTTCAATTTCGCCAAAGCCTCGAGCGATTGGCCTTCGCGCGGCCCGTTGTCGCGGGCAATCGCCAGTTGCTTTCCCGCCGATTTTCCCGGCGGCGTCATTCCCGAAAAGACGGGGCAAATTTCTTCATCCAATTTTTGCCGGGCGGCGATGGCCCGCTGGTGCGAGCCGAGGGCAAATTGGTCCTGCTCTTCCCGCGAAATCGAAAACTGCCGTGCAAGCAACTCCGCCGTTTCACCCATGTTTAAACCGCACACCGGATCGGTCAATCCCAACTGCAATCCCACACGCGGTTGAAAATCGGATGGCCGAAACGCCGCGAAAGCGCTTAGTCTTTGCGCAAACGATTTGGCGCGCGCGACCCGGCTGAATTTTTCCGCCGTCCTTTGTTTAAACAACAGTGGAATGTTGGACATGCTTTCCGTGCCGCCAACAATGAAAATGGAACCCCGGCCGGCCGCAATTTTTTCCCAGGCCTGCGTGAGCGCTTCACAGCCGGATGCGCAATTGCGATGGACCGTGATGGCGGAAACCGGCTCAGGAATTCCGGCGCGCAATGCGATGACGCGCGCGACGTTCATGGCATCTGCCGGCTGGGCCACGCAGCCGAAAATCACTTCATCTACGAGCGCCGGCTCAAGGCCGGTCCGCGTCAGCAGCGCATTGACGGCGATGCGCCCAAGCTCGTCCGCGCCGAGCGGCGCCAGGTCGCTGCCCATTTTGCAAAACGGCGTTCGAACGCCATCTACGATGACGATGCGGTCATTCATTTGGCATTGGCTCATCACCTGGTTTTAGGCCGGTGGTCCACCAGCCTTTGTTCCTTAATCTGCGTGCCCACTCCCTGAAGCTCGCGCATTTTGTCCACGCCGTGAAACAATATTTTATTCGGATGCACATCAGCCGTCTCATAGCAGCGCTCGCTCAATTCGCGGGCAAGACGTGTCTCATCCGCGCCGTCCAGCTTCTGCACATGCAGGATAATCTCGTCGCGCTCCAGCGGGTCGTCATTCGTCTTGCGCAATTCCAACTGCCAGGAGCCGACGCTTGGCGCGCCGTCCAAAACGTGCTCCAGTTCGTTAAAGTCCACGAGCGTTCCCTTGATTTTATCCAGCCGCATCTCGCGAATTTCCGAACTGCGCGATATGTTCCCCACCAGCCTCGGAACGACGCGCCGGCAAACCGGGCAGGGTTCCCAGGTCAACCCGCCGTCAATGCAGTCGCCCGTCCGGTATCGCAAAATTACCGTCCCGCGCGCCGCCAAAGGCGTGAAAACAATTTCCCCAGGCTTGCCGTCGGGTACGGGCTCACCGGTCTTTGGATCCACGATTTCGATCACGCATAAGTCCGGATAGAGATGGTACCCGCATGCGCCCGTTCCCTCTTGCCCGGGTGCGCGCTCCGCGGCCAGTCCCTGACATTCGGCAAATGCCATCTTTGCCTCGGTGAAACCGTACGTGGCGAGGATGGTCACGTTTTTCGCGCCCAGTTCGCGCGCCAGTTCGCGCAGCTTTTCACGCATTCCCTCGCTCACTTTTTCGCCGCCCAGCACGATGTTCGTCAGGTTTTTCCATTCGACGCGCTCGGCGACGGCTTGCGAAAGGACGTGATAGAGAAACGTCGGAATGCCAATCAGGTTCTCCGGTTTCAATTTTTTGATGAGCCGCAGCGTGCCGTCAGTTCCCATGACCTTGCCGCCGCCTGAACTAAACATCATGGCCCCGAATTCCGTGCCCGCGTAGTGCGTCAACCAAAACGCCAGGTGCGGAGCATAGGGAAAAGCATTCAAAAGCCTTTGACCCGGCTGCGCGCCGCAAACCTCCATCACCCGGCGGCCGGCCTCGGCCAGAATTTGCATGTCCCGCTGCGAATAAAGAAAAGGCACCGGCTCGGCGGACCGGCCCGTGGTGAATGTCATGAAAATGGGACGAAATTCCGACTCAAATCCACTTCGCACGGCATTGCGGCCCCTGACAATTGCCCGGCAAATGGTGCTCGGCCGCCGGGAAAGAATTTTTTCATCCGGTATCAGGATAAACTCTTTGACCCGCTCGGGGTGGTCCGGGCTGTTCAACAAGTCGCCCTTGGTCGTAAATGGAATTTTGGCCAGGTCATCGAGCGATTGGACGGAATTCGCCGTCAGATGGTGTTCACGGAAGAGTTTTCCGTAATACGCCGAAAATGGCAGGACAGAATCGCGCAGGAATTGCCGCAATCGCGCCGCTTGTTTTTGGCGGGCGACCGTCTCAGGCAAATTGTGCCATTGCGTCCAGAGGAAGTTCATGTTGCGCGGACTTATTTTGAACAAGCCCTTTGATTTCCGGCAGGTGACTTTCGGCAATTTGGCGGCCGGCAGCGATGAAGGGCCTTGGGTTTCGAAAATCCATCCAACGGTCGTCGCAGATTCGGGGACGCAGCACGATGTTTGCCTGGCGGCTCAGCGATTCGCTCATGCTGATCTGCGCCCCGTGAATGCTCCGCATCAAAATATCCAGAATGTTCCCGTGGGCGAAATAATTCAGATGTTCATTGGCGGGAATCAGCTTGCGGACCAATTCGCGCGCGCGTTTTTTTGTCAATTGCGCAAGCTCCCGCTCGGCCTGCAAACAGTATTTAATGCGGTCGGGCGTTGGAATTGCATTGACGGCGATGATCCTGCTGACGCCCAGCTCCCGCAAGACATCCACCGGCAAAGGATCGACAATGCCGCCGTCCACGTAGGTTTCATTCTCAAGGGTTACCGGGACACAAACACCCGGGACGGCGATGCTGGCATGCACCGCGTCGGCAACTTCGCCCGTGGCAAAAACGATTCGTTCGAGCGTGGCAAGATTTGTGGCCACCACGTGCAAGGGCCGGACCAGTTCGGCAAAGCGAATATGACCGATTGATCTCTGAAGACGCTGCTTAACCCCAAACCCGCGCACGAACCCCTGTCGTGGCGGAAATACCGGGTCGATCAGGCGCAAAAACGCCCAGCGCTTCTCCATCTCCCGCGCAATTGCCTCCAGTTGCTGTCCGTCATGGCCCGCATTCCAGATTGCCCCCACGTAGGCGCCCATGCTCGAGCCGGCGACAACGTCAACCTCGATTCCGTTTTCTTCGAGCACCTGGATGACGCCGATGTGCGACAATCCTTTGGCCGCGCCGGAGGAAAGTGCCAAACCCACCAAACGGTCGCCAATGCCGCGGGCCAGCCGCCGCACGTCCGCGGAAAATGAACTCGCCGGCTGCCCTGCCGGGTCTTCGGCATTGGGGCACCCTCGAATAAAAATATCCACCGGCCGGCAAACATGTTCGATCAGCGCGTCAATACCATCCACCGCTTCGCCGTTATGCAGGCATAGAATCGGCTTCAATTGTCCGTTGAACTTCCGCTCGCGCAGTTCCCGAACGAGCAGGTCAAGGTGATAAATGTCTTCGCTCGCGGCTCGGACAAACAGGCAGCCCGAATTCGACTGCTGCAATAACTCAATCATCGAAGGTCCAAACACCTCATCCGCCACCGCCTGGATAAGAATATATCGAAAACGTCGCCGCAACTGCTCAACGAGCGATGGAATCCAGTCGGGTTGATACAATTCCCCGTTTTCGCCAAGGCTAAGAAAAGAATAGCCGTCTTCGCCGCTCGATATTTCAGCGGGCAGCGGAAATTCTCCCGACAAACCGCAAGCGCCACGCCGGATTGTCGTCGTATCACCGGACGGCGGGCGGGTCAGTTGAATCAGAGCAACCGGCTCGTCAGTTTCGGTGGACAGGGCTCGGGCAATCTGTCTGCCGAGGAGTGAAGCGGGCAACGCCGGCGATAGAAATGCCAGGGTGATTACCCGGCTTTTTGCCGATGCCATTCGACTTGGTCGTTCCAAGTGCATCTTATTCGCGCCAGAAGCAGTACCCATGCCACCACTCACGATCAACGGCATTTGGGCCAGATTCTTGTATGGTGCCTATAATGGAAGGTAGTTCTGAACTGTAACCGAGTCAAATAGCCGCGGTAAGCGCCAGCCATTGCGCCTGGCGCCCCTTTTTCATTCATGACGACCTGCGAGGTCGAATCGAATGCCAAATTGCCGCGCAATTCGCACGTTGCGGTCCGGGGGTTTTGCTTGGAATCAAAACTCCACGCGGTCTATACTGGAAATTTCAAACGTGCGAAGATTGACCGTAAAATAGAATCGTTCGAGAACTCCTCTCTATGGCCGGTGAAATTCCGATTGTGCTGACAGCCACGGTTATACCGAATGGCGTAACGGCGGCCGCAAGCAATCCTGAAAAACGATTAGCGGAGTATTTGGCGGCGCTAAAATTTTATTTGTCTTTTGCCCCGGTTTTTTTCCTTGAAAATTCAGGCTACCCCCTCGAAGCGCATCCGGAATTTCGGCAAACAGACCGTCTGCGGGTGCGCCGGTTCATGCCATCGGCGAATCCCGGGCGCGGCAAAGGTTACCAGGAATTTGAAATGCTGGATGCCTGGATTTCTTCAGAGGTCAGTCCTCCTGACCAATGGCTGAAAATTAGCGGCAGGTATCAAATCCTGAACATCTCGACCCTGTTAGCCGAGTGTCGTCGGGCCGCGGACATTTCGCTCATTATTGACCAGGTGCGCCGGACCTCAATGGCGCGAACATACTTTTTTTGCGCACGAACAGAATTCTATGCAGGCACGATGAAAGGTTTATACCGGCAATGCGACGACCGGACCGGAGAATGGATCGAACGCGTTTTGTATCGCATATTGAGATCCGCGGACCGCGTCAGGTCCTTTTCGACGCAACCGCGGATTGTCGCAACCGCGGGAGGCAGCGGCGCGGCTTTTCCCACCGGACGAGGACAATGGGTTTGCAAACAAGCTCTCCGGCGCTTGAACCAACTTGTTGACAAGCGGCAATTATGGTATTCGAAGTAAGATCCGAAACATAACTCTCGCCATGCGCGTCGCCATTCTGACCAGTGACAATCGAGAAGGTTTTAAAGATTATGCGAATCCAGCGCCGCGTATTGGCGTTGCCCCGGAAGCATTGCTCCAAGGATTCGCCGCTCTTGGCAACCAGGTAGAAGTGCATGTGGTTTCATGCCTGCAAAATCCAGCACCAAGCCCCGAAAAAATCGCAGACAACATTTGGTATCATGGTTTGCATGTTCCCAGGATCGGATGGTTGCGGTCCGGCTACCTGGGTTGTATTCGAGCGGTCCGGAGAAAATTACGCGAAATCCGTCCGGATTTGGTTCATGGCCAGGGCACGGAACGCGATTGTGCCCTGTGCGCCGCATTTTCGGGCTTCCAAAATATTGTAACAATACATGGGAACATGCGGGCAATCGCGAAATATTATCAGGCAACCCCAGGCAGTTTTCATTGGGTCACCGCTAAATTGGAGACTGTGGCGATCAAACGAACCGGCAGTGTCTTCTGCAATTCCGCGTACACTGAAGGCCTGGTCGCACCGATCGCAAAACGAATCTGGCGGGTTCCCAACGCCCTGCGACAGCCGTTCTTCGAGCAACCTTTGGCCGCGCCAGGAAATTCTCCTGTCTTGCTGAACATCGGCGAAATATTTCCGCGCAAGCGTCAATTGGAACTTCTTGGAATTGCACGAAACTTGCATCACCGCGGCCTTCACTTTGAGTTAAAATTCATCGGTGCGATTCCCTCAAAAAAAACGGATTATGGCGAACGATTTTTACGTGAAGTCGCGGTTGCGCAAGGCGCCGGTTATGCCACATATCTGGGCCCAATGCCCGTTCGTGACTTAATCAACGCTTTGGACCAGGCATCGGCATTAGTCCATTGCCCCAGTGAAGAAGCATTCGGGCTGGTAGTCGCAGAAGGACTGGCGAGAAATCTGAAATTCTTTGGGTCTGCCGTCGGCGGCATCGTGGACATTTGCCATGGCGTTGAAGGGGCGGAGGTCTTTCCCAACCTCGCGGCGCTCGAAGAAGGGATCGCCAACTGGCTGAAATCGAACTGTCCGCGTCCACAGACAGCGAAGCAAACCGTGCAGTCCCGATACGCCCCGGAAGTCGTTGCCATGCGCCATTTAGAAATCTATCGCTCGCTCGTTTAGGGTAATAGGATCAACGTTAAATGCCGCGTACGGCTTAATATTCTCGACTGAAAGCATCAATCTTTGAGGAAAATTCGTGGAAATCGCGACTAAACTCGATAGACTCGCGCCCTAAGAAACTTGGGAATTAAACGACAATTTTTTTGGAGCATGGTGCCGCTGCTCGTGATATCCGCGGTGAACATCTTCTCCGTGCGGCTATTTCTTCGCTACCTCGGCCCTGAAATGTATGCGATCTGGTTTTACGTCAATACTCTAAACGGCACCTTCGGGTTTACGGATCTGGGATTGGGCCCCATTGTTGGGCGTTATATCGGCATCGCTTTGGGTGCTCGGGACCGCGCCGCATTGGAACAGTACTGGGGAACGGGCAATGTTTTGGCCCTCATTGTCGTTTCGGCCATGGCCGGTATATTCGTCGGCATAGGCGTGATTTTCGGGCCGAAATGGTTTCAAGTCCCGCCTGAGCATATCCACATGTTGCAATGGGCGTTTGTGGCCGGCGGATGCGGATTATGGTTCGGTTATTACGGCAATTTTTGGTTAATCCTCTCGCAGGCCCATTTTGATTTCAAGTTCATCGGGATGTGGCGCTCCATTCTGAATGTAGCGCAGGTGGCAACGACTCTGTGGCTGGCGTGGTTAACGAGGAATCCGGTAATGTTGATTTGGGCTGGCGCCCTGTTTGGGCTTATCCAACTGGTCATTTTCGTCCGGCACGCGCTGATTCGTTATAACCTCGGCTTGAACCTGAGGCATTCGAGAATGGCGCGCGTTAAAGAACTCTCCGGCATCACCAGCAAAGCTTTCGGAGCTTTATTAGTTAGCAGCTTTGGAGGCTCGATTGACCGTTTGATTTTGGGCA
>DASYZW010000587.1:0-4166 GCA_035945915.1 Verrucomicrobiia bacterium
AACGGGGCCGCGCTCGTGTGAGCGCGGAAATGTCAGCAACGTTTCCAGGTCCGTGAGTTCCTGGCTTGCTTCAACGGGGCCGCGCTCGTGTGAGCGCGGAAATTCCATCAAATTCGACAACACTGTCGGAAGCATGAACAGGTGCTTCAACGGGGCCGCGCTCGTGTGAGCGCGGAAATAGTGACCGCTGTGGGAATGAGCGGCGCAACCGGTGCTGCTTCAACGGGGCCGCGCTCGTGTGAGCGCGGAAATAGCCTCTTCGTTACTCCTTCTGGCGCAGGCTCGCAAGTCCGCAATTGCGAGTGCCTGCAGCATTTTCATTGCTTTTATGTTCGTGATGTTCGGATGTCTCGTCATTATTAGCTTAATTTGAGGAAGTTACGTTATGCGAGCGCAGGCGGGGTGTCCCGTATCACCCCGCCGCTCGCGATTCAATTGTCAAAGAGCTTTGAAAAGCTCAAAACACAAAACAAGGCGCGTCTATTTTCGTATAGGGCAGGCCCATTGCCGTGATCACCCGGTCGCCTCGCCCTTCAGCAGGCCCAAGCGAGATAAACAACACCTGGTCTTCGTCTTGATTGATAATTTTGCTCAACGCCGTTTCCAATTCGACTTTCTCGGACGGATTCAGATCACACTCAAAAACCGAAAATTGCAGATGATCACCGAAACTGCGACAGGCTTTGAAAGTGCGTCGCAGCCGTTTGTCATCCGCCACATCGTAGCAAACCAGGTAGGTCGTTCTCATGCGTTATCTCGTCAACAATGGAATATATTCGGCGATTTCGCCGGTCAATGATTTCGCCAGCAGCCGTGCTTGCAATTCAAGCGCCCGGCGATAACTGACTTTGTAGTCAAATAATGGATGCGTGATGAGTGAACTCATCCGCTGCTCATACATCTGGAAAAAGCGTTTACGTCCCGGCGCGGTCAGATTCACCGCCTGGCCTGCGCGCACAAAATCCTTTTCAGTAACCACGCGATTGTTGATGCAACTCAACACGGTGGACTCGGCAATCAATGGCCTCATTTCCTCCATCAAATCAAGAGCAAGTGCTGGCCGCCCGAATCGCGGCTGATGGAAAAAACCAATGTAAGGGTCAAACCCCACGGCCAGCGCTGCCAGCGCGCAATCCTTGCTCAACATGCTGTAAGCCAATGAAAGCATCGCGTTGACGGGATCGGTAGGCGGACGCCGGTTGCGATTGGAAAAATTGAAATTGAATGCGAGTTGCTTCGCTTCTTTTACTGGATTGTGTTCTACTGCCAATTCATCCGCAATTTTCACCATTCCATTGAATTGCTGGAAATACTGGCTCGCGGCCGCGCCTTCGATTCCCAAAAGTTCCTCGATTGAATCGGCCGCCAGCGCGTCTTCCGAGGCGCGCTTGAGTTTCCCAATGATAACTTCTGGCGGTTCCAGATGGTTCCGCATGAGCATCGTTCGATGGTTGCGGATTTTCCCGTGCACAAACTGTCTCGCCAACGACAGGCATTTGGTTTCGTCCCGCGCCAACCGGAATTGTTCCATTCGCAGAAACACATTTTTTAACGTGTGACCGCGCGTGATTCCATAAAACCAGCCGCCCATAGAAAAATAAGTGATCGGAATTTCCATATCGCAGAGCGACTGAATCGCCTGGGTCGAAATTTGAACGTTGCCGAACAAGGCCACATGCGAAAGGTCGCGCAGACGCACTTCGTCAACGACCTTGTCTTTTTCTTTGACCTGCAACACTTCGTCTTTGCATCCCACGCGAAAACCTTGCGTGTTTAGATAAAGCGGGCGGCTGTCGTCCCGCGCGGCAATTAATCTTCGGAGAGGCTCAGCCGATTTCTGCGCGGATGAATCTGGCTTCTCCGATAAATCCGCATCAAGCAGTGGCGATTGGGCCAACATCCGGGTTTCATCCGGCAGGCACACCGGCGCGAGCGAACAACGGACACACTTTGGCGAATTGACCAATGGCGGCGGAATTGGTCCGGTTACTATCCGCCTGGCCTCCGCGATGTTTTGCAGAATCCATGTTTCCAATTCGGAAGTAATCGGCAGACGAACACGTTGCCTGGTAGCACGATAATAGATGATGCCTTCGTTGCAGGCGTAGCCGTTATCGCGCAAAATCAATGCCTGCAATCCAAGTTGCATTTTGTCTGTGTCCCACAATTCATTGGCCTCCTCGCCCTCTTTTGGCGCGCCCGCTTTGTAATCAACCGGACAGACCTCCAGCGCGGCGAGCAAATCTTCCTTGGCGGTCTTGGATTCAACTAAATCCATTTTTGCAACCACTCCCAGCCGCTCCGATCCCATTTGCACGGAACGCGAGTGAATTGTTTCCGGTTCTATGGTTTGTGTTTCAGCCGCTGTGCTTGCCGGGTCGGCGGCATCCGCCGTTGTTTCCCGCGCTCCTTTCGGCTTGCCGGTTTCCGATTTCCGCTTTGCCACGGGTAACGCGCCGGTGCCTGAATCAACGCGCTGATGAATTGCGCCGCCGCGGAGCGTGTCGGCGCTTTCCAAGAACACCCCCTCGACAAATTCGTAATAGAACAATCGCTGACAATACACGAATTCATTCAACATCCGCGCGGGAATTTGCTGCGGCTCGGAATCGGCCTGCAATTTGCGTTCCGAACTCTCTGGTGCCGGCGTCGTTTGTGGGAGTGGCGCTTCAACCCCTGGTTGAAATTCCGATGACGCGATATGCAACACAATCTTGACATGCTTTGCATCAGGCGGTGAAGGTTGACGTGATGGTTCGCGCCCTCCGGCATTGCTCAATCTTCCGCCAATTTCTTCTGGTTTAGTGTTCCTCGGCACCGGCGATGATTCCGATTCACTCAAACGATTTTCGGCCGAGGCCAGGGGGTTCTTTTCATCCATAATAATTATGGTTTAGCGTTTTATATGCCATTATTCAGCTAAAACTGGCACAAAAAGACCAAGGCCAAAGTGGGAACCATAGCCAAGAGCGAGCGGCCCACTAACGCGTTCGGAGAATGTGACGCAAAAAGCGTTGCCAGAACTATTACCACGATTACCATTGCCGTTGTAGCGAGTAGTTTGGAATTGCAACGACCGGAGACTTCGGCTGCCAAATTGAAATGGGCGTTCGCGTTCTTCAAGTTGCTTAATGGTGGCACCTACACCATGTGGATGGAGCGCAAGCAAACGTAGCAAATCGTGCCCGCCAGAACCAATTTGCCAGCCATTTACTGCCATCTTCGGACGACCGTCGCGGAACGTTTTGGCATGGCGAGTGGAAACGAACGGCGTGAGCGAACGCCATTTCTTTGATGAGCGGAAAAATTCGCAATCTGCAAAATCATTGGGCTGGCCGATGCCGTGAAGCACGAGCCGAACATCGTGTCCACTATGTCCCCAGACTTTGTTTAATTTGCGGAGCGCAAGACAGGCCACATCGTCAAAACCCATCGTTGCCCAAATAGTGATGTGCGTGATGGCGTCGCGCGCGCCGTTGGCTTCGCAAAAAATGTGGGCGTGCGCGTGGTCATCACGCGGCTTGCCGTCATCGCCCAATCCGGTGAACACGGCAGCCCGGCCTTTCCCCTGATCCGACCATTTGCACAGCGCGTCATGCACGCGGTCTGCGACGGATATCGCCTGCGTGATGCTTGGCGCTACCGTGCTCACTGCGGCGTAACGTGCCACTGTTGGTAATTTTTCGCGTCGGCGGAAACCCGGTTTGGCAGCTGGAGCGAAAGCATTTTCCGGGCGCGTGTAATTCACATATTGTGCGCCTGGCGGAAGATTCCAACCGGCAGCTTGCAATTTACCCGTGTCGGCGTGGACCGCCGCGAACAAATCCGGCGGAACAATGGGTTCTTCAGGCGTTTCAACCGCTTTGGGTTTTCTGGCCGCTTTCTTTTTGCCGCCAGTCGGCGGCGTGTGAGACTTGAGAAATTCGTCCCTCCATTTGAGGTATTCCTCTGGATTTTTTGGCGCGAGCAGGCGGACGAGTTCGGTTTTCGGCGGCTGTGGCGTATCTTCAGCCAGCAATTTTGCAACCGAATGAGTCTGCCCGATTTTCTCCGGCAACTCGGTTCGCACACTGGCTTCGACGATACTTTCCGCGCGTCCAAAATAGCCGAGCCGTGCGGCGAGCGTTTTCAACGCGTTAAACTTCGCTGGCGGCAAATCCACGTTT
>DASYZW010000588.1:0-6143 GCA_035945915.1 Verrucomicrobiia bacterium
AGATGGAGGGGGTTCACATAAATAAAGTATGAAGAAAATAGGGACCAAAAACTTCAAAATTCTGTTTGCCGCCGGCTTTGGGCCTATCGTCCGTAATAAGACCGATTCGCGTAAATTTTATTTGGACGCCCTGGGTCTGGCTTTTCAAAGCGAAGGAGATTATCTGCATACGCAGAGGTTGGATGGGGTGAAGCATTTTGCTTTATGGCCGTTGCGTCAAGCGGCGCAATCCTGTTTCGGTTTAGCGAAATGGCCATCTGACCTTCCTGTTCCCCAAGCGTGGTTGGAATTTGATGTCGATAATATCGAACTCGCGACTAACAATCTGGAAATGAATGGTTATAAATTGCTGACTAAAGCAAAAAAGGAAGCATGGGGACAGATAGTCACTCGTCTGCTCAGTCCAGAGGGACTATTGGTCGCGGTTACGGTTACACCCGGATTGCGGGGCTAGCAATTAGAGGCAAAAATAATCGGCGTTCGGAAAACCACTGCAATTGAAATTGCAATTGCAGCCTGGAACTGACATTTGTTCCCGCGCATCATCGAGATTATGAAAAAACTTCGCTTTGGGTTTTTAAGCACGGCGCGAATTGGCTTTAAGAATTGGAAAGCGATTCGGGACAGCGGCAACGCCGTCCTTGCCGCGGTGGCCAGCCGGGACATCTCCCGGAGCCGCAAATTTATCGCCGGGCTCCAGGCCGAGGCCCCTTTCAAAACGGCGCCCGTGGCACTGGGCAGCTATGAGGAATTGCTCGCGTCCCCTGACATCGATGCAGTTTATATCCCGCTGCCAACCGCATTGCGAAAGGAATGGGTTCTGCGCGCGGCGGCCGCGGGCAAACACATCATTTGCGAAAAGCCGTGCGGCGTGAGCGCCGCGGACGTTGAGGAAATGATTTCCGCCTGCAAAAAGCACCGTGTTCAATTCATGGATGGCGTGATGCTGATGCATAATCCGAGAACGAAGCGGTTGCGGGAAATTTTGAACGACGGCAAGAGCATTGGGGATATCAAACGGATCTCCTCAAGCTTCAGCTTCCGCATGGATGACGACTATTTTGACAACGATATTCGCATTAACAGCACCCTGGAGCCGGCCGGGTGCCTGGGGGACCTCGGATGGTATTGCATCCGCATTTCGCTGTTTGCGATGAATTGGAAACTGCCGCGCGAAGCAAGCGGACGCGTTTTGTCGGAGCGGCGCGCCAATAAGAAACTCGCGCCTGTGCCGACGGATTTCTCCGCGGAGCTCATTTTTGACGGGAATATTTCGGCGGCTTTTTACTGTTCGTTTATCGCCGATTATCAGAATTGGGTCCACATAAGCGGCGCCAAAGGTTCCCTCGTTGTTCCGGACTTCACGAAGCCCAACGATGATCACGAACCCGGGTTTGAATTGAACCAAAAGGAAGTCCGCGTGAAATGTTGCAATTGCCGCGGCAAGCACAGTGACAGCCTCGAATTTGCGCAACAAACTTACATGATCCGAAACTTTGCGAACCAGGTGCGCTCCGGAAAATTGAACCACGAATGGCCCGAATGGGCGCTGAAAACGCAACAGGTCGTGGACGCTTGTCTGAAAAGTTAAGTTTTTGATTGGACTTTGGAAATGGGCGTTGCGAATTGGTTCGCTTCAACGCTTTAGCCCTTTAACGCTTTAACGGTTCCCGCTATCCTTCGCGCCGTGCAATTTCGGAAAATCACGATCGTGGGCGTGGGCCTCCTCGGCGGCTCGATTGGGCTGGCCGCCAGAAAATTCCGTATTGCCGGGGAGATCGCCGGATACGTTCGACGCGAAAAAACCGCTGCCGAATGCAAAAAATTCGGAGCAACCGACTACGCGACCACTGATTTAGCCGCAGCGGTTTCCAAGGCCGATCTGGTGATTCTTTGTACGCCCCTGGCGCAGATGTCCGCGCTGGTGAAACAGTTTCTTCCGGCCCTCAAACGCGGCGCCATCGTTACCGACGTGGGTAGTGTCAAAGCGGACGTGGTGCGTGAATTGGATTCGATTATTGCAAAATCCGGCGCCTATTTTGTCGGCAGCCATCCCATGGCCGGCGGCGAAAAAACGGGCGTGGCAGCCGCCCGCAGCGATTTATTTCAGGAGGCTGTTTGTGTTTTGACGCCTACCCCAAAATCGCACGCCGGCGCCATCCGAAAATTGGAACGATTTTGGAAATCAATGGGCGCGCGAGTCGTGAAATTGCCGCCTGAGAAACATGACAGGTTTGTCAGCCGCACGAGCCATTTGCCCCATGTGGTCGCGTCAGCCCTGGCAAACCTTGTTTTAGGACCGGCACAGCCGAAAGATCAGTCGCAACTCTGCGCGAATGGGTTCCGCGACACCACGCGCGTGGCGTCCGGCTCGCCTGAAATGTGGCGGGATATCGCGCTGGCAAATCGCAAACATCTTGCCGGCGCGCTGGATGCCTTTGTTTCCGAATTGCAAGGATTTCAAAAAATCCTGAAGGAAGCCAAACCGGAGCGCGTTGAACAGTTTTTTGAATCTGCCAGGGATCGTCGGGATCGTTGGAGGTCGGCCAAATGAACGCGAACCTGATGAAGCAGACTAAAAGAACAGTCGCTTGATAATGCCTCTTCCTGATTTAATCGAAATTGTTCCCCTCAGTGACCCGGTGCGTTCGGAAATTACTGTGCCGGGTTCCAAGAGTATTACGAACCGCGCCCTTATTCTCGCCGCGCTGGCGGACGGAGATGTAACGCTCCGGGGGGCGCTTTGGAGCGAGGACACGCAGATCATGGCGGATGCACTTAAGAAGCTGGGCTTTGAAATCCGCATCGATCCGGACCCGAATGAGCATTGCAATCGCACGATTCGAGTAAAAGGACTCGGCGGCAAAATTCCCGTTGGTGGCACCTCTCGAAAGCCGATCGAGATTTTTGTGGGCAACGCAGGAACGGCTGCGCGGTTCCTGTCCGCCTTCCTTTGTTTGGGCCAGGGAATCTATCATCTGAGCGGCGTATCGCGAATGTACGAACGGCCGCAGGCGGCGCTCTTCAAGGCCTTGCGGGAATTGGGTTATCGAATCGAAACCGAGTACGGAAATGACCGTCTCCCGGCATATATCCAGGGATCAGGCCCGGCCCCCGGTGGAAAATGCAAGGTCAGCGTGGAAAAAAGCTCGCAGTTCGCGTCCGCGCTGCTCCTCTGCGCGCCCTGGGGCGAATGGGACGTAAAGGTAATAGGCGAAAATGCCGAGGAGTCACCGTACGTGGCGATGACGTCGAAAATGATGAATGTCTTCCCGCAGGAAGGCGGAGAATTTCAGATCGAACCGGATGCCAGCAGCGGGAGTTACTTTTGGGCCGCCGCCAAATTCGCGAAGGACCCGCAATATCTGGAATATTCGGAACAGTTTGGAGTCCCGGTCAAAACGACGTTGTTGAACTCAGTCAAAGTTTCACATTGGCCCAAATCAGGCTGGCAAATTGACCAGAAATTCCCGGATATTTTTCTGCCAAGAGGCATCGAGATTGGTCTGATGCTCGAAAAGCACGGCGTTCGTTCTGACGAAGCATTTTTTCATTTTGCTTTTGAAAAGGACAAGATATCCAGAGCCACTGAGCTGGGGGACAGCATTATGACGGCTATTATTTTGGCGCCGTTTTCGCTAAATGTGACTCATTTTACCGACCTTGGCCGTTTGCGGGTCCAGGAAACCGAGCGAGTCGCGGCCCTCCGAACTGAGCTGACTAAATGTGGCGCAAAAGTGGAGGAACACGGCGATTCCCTGGTGGTTTATCCATCGAGCAGCGCCGACCTTCATGGCGCCGAAATCGAGACGTACAATGACCATCGCATGGCGATGTGTTTCGCCGTTTTAGGATTGAAAGTACCCGGCATCAAAATTAAAAATCCTGCGTGCGTGAGAAAAACGTTCCCGAATTTTTTCCAAAAATTGGCCGCCCCGCCGCCTCACGGGCTGGCGGTGACGATCCTGGATGCCTCGGGACGAAAATTGGGGATGGATGAATTATTTGCCGACGAGGCGGCGTCTGAAGACTGATTTCGAAATGAACCATACTGTTATAGCCATCGATGGAACCAGCGCGAGCGGCAAAAGCACAAACGCCAAGCTCGTCGCGCGCGCGCTGGGCTTCGTCTATGTGGATACGGGGGCGATGTATCGCACCCTGGCCTGGCATTGCCTGGAAAATAAAATTGACCCGCACGATGCCAAAGCCGTCGCCGTCGCGTGCCGCAAATGGAAGACGGCGCTTCAATGCGTCGAAAAAAACGGCCTCCGCTCAGTTCATTTGCTGGTCGGGGGCTATTATCCGGAAAAGGAAATCCGGACGGAGGCAACCAGCGCGGCAGTGCCGCACGTGGCGGCCGTTCCCAAAGTCCGCGAATGGATGGTCAAGCGCCAACGCGAATGCGAACAGTTTGGAAATCTCGTTATGGAAGGGCGGGACATCGGCACAAACGTCTTTCCCGAGACTGAGTTTAAATTCTATCTCGACGCCTCCCTCGCCGAGCGCACGGCCCGCCGCGCCGCGGACGGTGTCCAGGAAAATCTCGCCGCGCGGGACCAGCGCGACAGCCAGCGCGCGGTGGCCCCGCTCATGATTCCGCTGGGCGCGCGCGTCATCAATAATTCCAACATGACCTCGGATCAAACCAGCGGCTTGATTATTTCTGATATCCGGCAAAGGTTGTCCAGGGTCCCATGAATTTCTCGTACCGCTGCGGCTGGCTTTTTTTTCGCGCCGTTTTCGCGACTTATTTTCATTGGCGCGTCATTGACGCGGACCATGTGCCGAAAACAGGCGGGGTCATTCTTGCGGCCAACCACGTTAGCTACCTGGACCCGCCGCTGGTGGGCGCGGGCCTGGATCGCGATATTAATTACCTGGCGCGTCAATCTTTGTTTCGGTTTCCCCTTATCGGCCGGCTCCTGGTGAGTTGGAATTCCGTGCCGGTGGACCGCGACGGCGGCGGCGCAAGAGGGTTGAAGATTATTCTGGACCGTCTTTTGGGCGGCGCGGGAATTATCCTATTTCCGGAAGGCACACGGAGTTATGACGGGAAATTGCAGCCGGCCCGCGCCGGGATTGGCCTGACTGTGGCTAAATCGAACGCGCCGGTCGTGCCGGTGCGCATCTTCGGCACGTATGAAGCGTGGGGCCGAAACAAAAAAATCCCGCGGCCGAAGAAGATCACCGTGCGATATGGAGAGCCAATGCAATTTGAAAAGCTGCGGGCCGAAGCGCGACATTGCTCCAAAGACCGGCTCAAGGAAATCTACCAGCAAATCGCCGACGAAATCATGGCCGCAATCGCCGCGTTGCGCGTAGATTAGGGCAATGGCCTAAATACCCCAATTTGAAAGCGTATTGCTGATGCTGTTGATTGCCTGCACCAGCCTGGGATGCGATTGTTCAAAGCCTTCGACGGAAGACCGCAACTCTTCCACGGAACTTTTAAGCACTTTTTGTTTCTCCTGTGTCGCGCTTGACGCCATCTCCAATTGGATCACTTCCGACTTCAAGGTCGCGATCAATTTGAGCAGTTCGCCTTTTCTCGCTTCGCTCATTGGCTCAGCGCGGATCTTGGCTTCAAGGTCGCTGATTGTTTGCTGAATCATTTCTTAAAGCTTATCCATTCCGGCTGAATCGGCAAGTAATCCGCTTTACCATCGGCCGGCTTTCGGCAGGAGCGGCTGGACGCACTGCCAGATTTTCTGACAGACGTTTTCGATCGAGCCGGTTGCATCCACCATCCGGACGCGGGAGGGTTCAGCGGCGGCAATCGCCTGGTAACCTTTGTCCACTCGTTCGAAAAACTCTGCGTTTGATTCCTCGATGCGATCGCGAATAAACGGCAGGTTCGCCTGGCGCATGGCGCGGCGGAATTCGCTGATTTCCGGGGATATCGTCAGCATCAGCGTCAAATTGGGTTTCGTGTTCCCTACGGCGACATCCACAATATTGTGGACCAATTTCAAATCCAATTGCCTGCCGTAGCCCTGGTACGCCGTTGTGGAATCATAAAAGCGGTCGCACAAGACAATTTCCCCCGCCGTCAAAGCCGGGCGAATGACTTCGCGAACAAGCTGCGCGCGGCTTGCGTTCATGAGCAACAATTCAGCTTCCGCCGTCATCGCGGCGTTATT
>DASYZW010000589.1:0-4863 GCA_035945915.1 Verrucomicrobiia bacterium
CGCCGGGGCGGAGTTTGCGGAGCATCACAATATCGGTGGTCACCTCGGTGCCGGCGTTTTTCTTGAAGGCGTCATTGGGGAGCCGGATTGCGCCCAAGAATTCGGCTCTTTCGGAAAGCAATTCACGCAGACTCGAATCCAGCTTGTCCATCGAGTAAGAGGACGTGATGAACATGACCAGGCCGCCCGGACGGACCTTTGCAAAAGCCGCGGCGAAGAAATAATCGTGAATGGGAAATTTCCAGGCATTCCAGCGCGGGTCATGGACGGTGTAATCACCAAAGGGAACATTGGAAATGGCCAAATCAAAGGATTCGTCGGTCAGTTTGGATTTTTCAAAGGGCTGCTGGCGGATGTCGGCGTCGGGATACAACGCCCTGGCGATCCGGGCGGTTAATGGATCAATTTCGACGCCGGTGATGGTCGAGCGGCGAAGCATTTGTTCAGGCATCAGACCGATGAAATGGCCGATGCCACAGGCCGGTTCAAGAATCTGCCCACCTTGAAAACCAAACCGCTGCGTCGCCTGATACATGGCGCGTATGACAACGGGTGGCGTGTAGTGTGCGTTGAGGATTGTTTTGCGGGCCTCTTCAAATTCCTCGCTGGTTATCTCGCCGCGAAGCGCCTCGCGTTCCCGTGCCCATCCCTGGTTGCGGTCGTCGAAGACCTGTGGCATCGCACCCCAGCCGACATATTTGACCAGGATCGCTTTTTCATCCTGTGTGGCCGGCGTGGATTCGGTTTGCAGCTTCTTGACCAGTTGAATGGCGCGAAGGTTCTGCTGGAATTTTTGTTTCGGGCCGCCGATGCCCAGGCAGTCGTTGTCCGTGATGCGGTAGCAGTTAAGGTTTTTCGGTGAACCCTCTTGGTGGCCGACGATTATTTCTCCGGCGGCAGCAGGATGTAACGTTCCCGCACCATTTCCCAAGCCTGGTCGTTGGCCTGTTGCGCCGTCCTTCCCTGTTTCATCAGTTCCAGGCGCAGCGTGGCCATTTCGTCCTTGGTCCTTTCCTCGGCTTCGAGCAGCATCTGGTGCAGCAACCCTCGCTGTTCGAGTTCGCGAACCATTTTGGGGCAATGTTCGCGCCAGTGTTTCTGTGCCATCCGTCCGTATTGAGTCAGTGCTTTCATGCCTGGGTCTTTGGTTTGCAAAAAGATCAAGCTGCCCGTCAAGTTGATTCCTCCCAGCTGCCATAAAGAATTCCCCGTGAACGTGAGAATCACGAGTCCCGCCCGTCAGATTCCAACCCTTGGACGTGTCGGCGCCGCCGGGGCGGAAACAGCTCGGTTATGGGAACTCCAAACACTTCGGCAAAATAGTCCACCTGGGTGTCGGTCACGATACGACGCTGGGTTTCGATGTTGGCCAGAATGTCGCGGGTCATGGGGCAGCCCAACAATTGCATTTTGGCGACAAGCTCCTCCTGCGTCCAATTCCGTTGGTACCGGAACTTGGCAACGTTTTGGCCGATAAGATTGGCTTTGCGTCGCATGTCGCCCCTTACAAGCGGCGGACTTAAAAGAGCCTGTTTGCCTTAATGATCAATCAGTAACGCGGCGAGGCACTGGTTAGATGTCCCGCCGCGTTGGTTTTTGGATCCGGTTCCTCACGCGGGATCTAAACGCCAACGGTTTCCTTGGCGGTTTGGGTCTGCGTGCGCGCGACGGTCCGCTGGTTCTGGCGCGCCATCTGGGTCATGACCTCCTCGCGCTGGTCTTCGGGCACGTCCTTGACCAGGATTTCATACGCCTGTTTAAGCCGAGGATCGGAGTTGATGCGTTTCATGACGCCATCGCGGATGCGCTGTTGGCGGTCAAGCTGGCGCACTTCATTCAGAACGACGGTGCGCTCCAGCCGGTCGCGCGGCATCCCTTGCAGGTAGGCCCAATGCCTGGGATTGTCTTTGATGTAGGCGTCAATTTTCGCCTCCACTTCGGGGTTTGTCCGGTAAGTGGGCGGGTCTTGCGGCGCACTTGCGCCCGTGGCGCCATTGGGCGGGGTTTTGGTTTTTGTTGTGCTCATAATGAGGTCCTTGGCTTTCGTATTTATGTGTTCTTGACGGTTGTCGGCGTGCGTCGGGCACATCGGAAACCGCGTTGCTGGTCGAAGACGGTGGCGGGCCTACGACAGGCCCGTCCATCTTCAGTGTATGCCCAGCAAATTGCTTTCATGATTGCGACACGGATTTCACCGACTTTCACGGACTGAATTGGTCTGAATTCGTATCGAAAAATCCATCGGGCGGCTGATTGGTTGAAAAGGAAACGGCTGGCACAGCTTCCTGCGCTTGAGCGGGTTTCACAGCATTGAGCTGCTGTTGCATGACGCTGACCTGCACGCGCAAAAGGGCCATCTCTTGCAGGTTCGTTTTGGTTTGCTGTAATGCGGCTTGAAACCGCGCCAGTGCCGCAGCCAGGGTTTTGGCTTCCAACTCGATTTGAACGGTGGCCAATCTCTGGGCGTTGACCTGGGCCACGATGTCATCATTGACGGGTGTGAGATTATATGCCGCATCGTGAGCCGGTGATGGCGACAGCAGGCTGCCGCCTGCGAGACCGTGATGCGTGGTGGCTGGATGCAAATCCCAGCGGGCGTTGTCTTCGACACGATAAACCACATGCCGCTCGTGCATCAGCAAATCATCGCTGGGATCAACATAACGCCCGACGTGATAGGCCCGGGCAACTTCGGGATAACGGATGGTGTCGTCCGTTGCCGGTGGCGGCGGCTGCGATTGCAGCACCAGCGCAGGCGGCTTGGGCGCGGAACAGGCGGTCAGGAAGAGTAATGGCATTAAATACAATTTCTTCATGGTTTGGTGGATTGATTTTGCGACAGGCCCGTGCCGCCAAAGGTGGCGTCGGCGCGGTCAATGGTTTGCAGGACGTAAAGATAAAACTGTTTGCCCGAAGGCACGCGGACATAGAACCCGTTCTTTTGAATCGAATCATAAATCTGTTGGGCGTAAGTCTGGAGAACCGCCTGCACGCCTTGAAACGGCGCGTTGTTGAGCGACGGCGTGTTGATGGGGCCAAAAATCGTTTGCTGTTTTTCGGTCAGGGCATCGGCTGCGCCGGAAAGGAAGGTGGCGGCAAACAGTTTGATGTCAGCCAAGTTGTCGGACTTGAGAATTTGTCCGCGCAGCCCGGCGCTGCCGTCAGTGATACCCCAGCCGGATTGATTGGTGTTGTTGTCGAACTCGCGGTCCAGAGCGATGGCCTTAAGTTGCAGCTCCTGGCCGTCCTGCCAGACGAAAGTCCAACTGGTGCTGGTGGCGATGCGGTCACGTTGCCGGTCAGTCTGCGCCATGCCGTGGACTTCAGTTCCCGCCGGAATGATGAGCCTGCCGCCAAAATAGATGTTCTCGGTTACCAGCCCGATGATGGGTGTTTCCATTGAGGAGGAATCCACGGTGATGATCGTCTCGCAGGGGATGAGGCGGCCAAAGGGCGCATAAACGGCGCCCAACTTACGTGGCTGGGGCGCTCCAGCGGCGCTGTCGGCGAACAGGCCGATGGGTGCCGGAAATTGAGCGGGTTGCACTGAAACGTTTGGCAACGGGACGGGCACAGCCGGTGCCGCATTAGTGGCAATAGCAGAGGAACGGGAGGTTGACCTTGAAGACGGCATTGGCGAAGGTGGGTGATAAGCTTCCAGAGGTAATTGTACGGATTCAACGACTTGCGGCTTGCCAATAACGTTAGTGGAGAACGAAGCAACGGCGATGCCAGCCTGATCTGGTGAATGCTGCTTGCGGAGGACGCCGAAAATAATCAGGCCTCCGGCGAACAATGCGGCAAAGACGACCAGTTTGCCGCTTTTGGTCTTGAAAAATTCAAGAAAATCGCGTGGTTTCATAAATCAACGTCGTTTGGAAGCCGAGGGTTGGGACATTTGTCTCGGTGCACTGAGACGGACATCTGGAGGGACGTTCGTGACCGGGACAGGCGGGGGTGGCGGCGAAAGGCGTTTTATCAAGACCGTGAAGGGGTTTTCCAAGGACAGATTATTACGCCCGCCGTCTGGTGTGCCGGTGACGGCGAAATAAACGATGCTCTGGCCGCGGGGCGGCACAACACCGTCAGCGTCGCTGATGGATTGCGGGTAAAGCCGGTTGCCGGCGCGAATGGCAAAGCTGTCCGGCTGATAAACCAGTGGTGCATCGGTTTCGTTGGTCATGGCCACGCGGAAGACCAATGTATCCTCGGCGTTGAACCGGAAGGCTTCCTGAATCCGGATTTGATAGTCATTGAAATCGCTGACCAGCGGTTTGCCATCGTAGGTGGTGAAACCCGCGTCAGCGACGCTTTCAGGCTGTTGCGTCTTGAGCAATGGAAAGGCCTTGGCCTTGTCGAGCAATCCCAGCAGCCGGATGGGGCTGATATCGGGCGACCGACCGATGCCAGCGTCCTCCGGCACCGGCATCGCTTCCATGTTAAGCGAAAGCACAGGCGCGCTGCTTTCACTCAATTCAAACACGTACGTCCGACCATTCCAACGGACATTGAGATTGGCGGAAGCTTTTGAAGCCAGAGCGCGCACGGACAGAAACGCCGAGCCTTTGGCGTGGGCCAGTTGGAACTGGCCCGGTGTCTTGCCGTCCACGGTGAAACCGGCGCCGTCAATGGCCTCAATGGAGCCGGGGAAGCTGATGGTGGTGACGCGGTTGGTGGCCACGGGCAGGGACACTGCCGTATTCTCGTCCAGAAAAACCGTCTGGATGGCTGGCGGAGCGGCCAGTGCAGCGGTGACGCTGAGCAGAGTGACGGCAAGTAGTAAGCAATTAACGATGGATTTCATATTTGAAGTCGGCGACGGCGGTGGGAAACCGCCCGTTCATGATCATGTCTGGGTTGCGC
>DASYZW010000590.1:0-4441 GCA_035945915.1 Verrucomicrobiia bacterium
GTTAAGAGAACCGCTTCCGCTAAGGGTGACAAAAAAGCCGGGCGGACTCAGCGACCCGTTGAAAATCCCGGCGATGTTGATTGCAGAGTTGACGTTGACCGTGAAAGGCGTTGTCACCGTCGTGCCGCCGGCGCTAAAGCAAGCCGCAACCCCGGATGAAAATGCCACCGGCGATCCGGACTGGGCGGAACTGGTGCTCCAATCCGGGCTCGACGTGTCCCACGTGCCGGCAAGATTGGAGGCGTTCGGGGTCGCCGAGCCTTCCGGGTCCCAGTAATAAACCGCTGCCATGACAGGCCGGACCAAAAGCGATGAAACAAAGACAAAACAGATTAGAAATGACGTTTTCATTGATTTCCTATCTAAGCACGGTTGCCGAGGCTGTTTGAATGTGGATACCTAATACCTTTATTTGCCTTTGGAATCCCACAGGCAACGACGCGCTGGATTTTGACTATTAAAACTCGAAATGTCAACTTTTTAATGGTCGAATCCGTTAGTTAATTGCATGGCGAATTGGCCCAAAAAACAATTCGTGCCAATTTGCGCAATTTGCGGATAATCCTGAACGTATGCAAAAAATCGGCATGGTTGGAGTGGGTCGCATGGGCGCAAATATGGCGCGCCGTATGAAAGAGGCCGGATACCCGGTCGCCGCTGTGTATGACGTCCGTAATGACGCCGCTCAAAGCCTCGCCGCTGAACTCGGCGCCGAAGCCTGTGCTGCTTTAGCGCGCGTCACTCAATTAGCCGATGTCGTCATTACCGTCGTCACCGACGACGCGGCGATGAAGACAATCTTCGCCACCGGTGGCGACACGCTGTTGAAACGCGCAAACGGAAAATTGTTCATCAACTGCGCGACCTTGTCTCCCCAAGCCCATCTGCGCGTCGAAGAACTGGCGGCCAAACGCGGGGCGCAATCACTGGAAGCCTGCATGGCATCGAGTGTCACGCAGGCGCGCGAAGGTTCGCTCTATCTCATGCTCGGCGGCGAATCGGCGGCGTTTGAGCGCGCGAAACCGATTCTTGAAAAGTTAAGCTCATCCATGCGCTACGTCGGCAGAACCGGCGAAGCGGCCAAGGTCAAGGCCCTGGTCAATATGGTGATGAACATCAACACTGCCGCCCTTGCGGAAGGACTCGGCCTCGGCGCGGCCCTCGGCCTCGATCTCACCATGTTGCGCGAGGTCTTTCTTCAGACGGGCGCAAATTCCCGGGTCTTGCAAACCGACGGCGAAGACATGCAAAATCGCGAGCATTCCTGTTTCTTCAGCGCGGCGCACGCGGCGAAGGATTCCGGCATCGCGCTCCAACTCGCGAAACAAGCCGGCTTGAATTTGCCGCTCGCCGTCGCGACCTTCAAACAATATCGCCGCATGATTGACGAAGGCCTCGGCGAATTGGATAAATCCGGCGTTGCGGAATTGACGTTCAAAGGCCGCCATGATTCAAAATCCAAATGACTGCGCCGGGCCGCACAGCGGCTTTTCGGATGCCGTAACATTTACCTGCCTGCCAATGAAACGTGGCCTGCATTTACGATTTCCCATTGCTTCTTTAACGCGGCTGAAACGCTTTCCCCGCACTCCCCAAATTGTTTGCCATTGGCACGTTTGTCGCTTTACGATACCGCACAGTGCTGAACCGGACTAATTCCATTCTAATCGTGGACGACGACGAGCGTGTCCGCGCGCTATTCGCCGCCTGTTTGCGCACAAAAGGCTACGAAGTCAAGGAGGCCGACAAAGGTTATGAAGGCCTCGAAATGGCCAGAAAACATTTGCCCGATCTCGTCCTGCTCGACGTCCGGTTGCCCGATGTCAGTGGCGTGGAAGTCTGTCGCCAAATTAAAAATGATCCCCAACTGACCGATGTCTTTGTCGCTCTTTGTTCCGGCGAAGCCATTGAAGCGGAACACAAAATCGGCGGCCTCGAGGTCGGCGCCGACGAATATCTGGTCAAGCCGTTCGGCATGCAGGAACTGCTCGCCCGCGTCCAGACGCTCCTGCGTCTCCGCGACACCACCGCGGCGCTGCGCGCCAGCGAAGAGCACTATCGCCGGCTCATCGATATTCTCCCGGATGCCATCTGCCTGATTTCCCCAACCGGCCGGCTCATCAGCGTCAATTCGCAGGCCGTCGCCATGCTCGGTTACGATAGCCCGGCCGAACTGCTCAATAAAAGCGTCCTCGATCTCATCCCCGCGGGCGAACGCGTCAACGCCGATGCCTCCATCCTCAAAAATCGCATTATTCGCAACGTCGAATACACCATGCTCAAAAAAAATGGCGAGCCGGTGGACGTTGAATTGAGCGCGACCGTCACCTCGGACAAGGAAGGCCAAACCGCCGGTCTCGTTTGCGTCGCGCGCGATGTCACCAAACGCAAACAGGCCGAGCGGGTCCTGCGCGACAGCGAAGAACGTTTCCGGCAATTGGCCGATAACATCCGTGAAGTGTTTTGGATGACCGACGTCGCCAAGAAAGAGATGATCTACGTCAGCTCCGCCTACGAGGAAGTCTGGGGACAGCCAGTCAAATCCCTCTATGATTCCCCGCAGGATTGGATCAACGCCGTCCATCCGGAAGACCGCGCCCGCATCATGGACGCCGCGCTCTCCAAACAAATCTTGGGAAAATATGACGAAGTCTATCGCATCGTTCGGCCCGACGGCTCAATGCGCTGGATCCAGGACCGCGCTTTTCCCATTCAGGATGACAACGGCAAAGTCTACCGCATCGTCGGCGTCGCCGAAGACGTCACGGAACGAAAGCAGGTTTGGGACGCATTGCGCGAAAACGAGGCCCGCAAGAGCGCCATCATGCGCGTTGCCCTTGACGCCATTTTCACCATTGATCACACCGGCAAAATTATCGAACTCAATGCCGCCGCGGAAAATATTTTTACCCGCGCCCGTGCCCGCCTCATCGGCGAAAACATCCTCGAAATCATTCCGCCCTCCCTGCGTCCCTGGTTCCAGGACGGCCTCGCCAATCACTTTTCGGGCGAAAAAGGCCCCGCCGTCGGCAGCCGCATCGAAATGCCCGTTTTGCGCGCGGATAAAAGCCGCTTTTACGCCGAGTTCACCGTCACCCGCGTCAAATTAAAAGGCGAACCGACCTTTACCGTTTATATCCGCGACATTACCCAGCGCAAACGCGCCGAGGAGGAATTGCGTTCCCTGCCGCAACGCATCATCAAGGCCCAGGAAGTCGAACGTTCCCGCGTCGCCCGCGAATTGCACGACGGCGTCAACCAAATCATCGCCTCGGTCAAAATGCGCATCCGCAGCGCGCGCGAAAGTCTTATGCCCGTCCAGGCCGCGACCCGCGAAATCTTGGGACGCTGCGACAAACTCCTCACCGACGCCCTGGAAGAAAACCGCCGGATCGCCCACAACCTTCACCCCGCGGACTTGAATAACCTCGGCTTTTCGGCCGCCTGCAACAACCTGTGCAAGGAATTCCAATCCCGGTCGAATTTAAACGTCAACTGCGCCATCGCCCTGCCCGCCAACCACCGGCTTCCTCCCGGCATCGAACTCACCCTCTTCCGCATCGTGCAGGAAGCCATCAACAACATCGAAAAATATGCCCACGCCGAAAACATCTCACTGCGCGTCGGGCTTCAAAACGGCTCGATCCGTCTGAAAATCCAGGACGATGGCCGGGGATTCGACGTCAAAAAAACGCATTCCGGCAAACGGGAGAAAGGTCACGGTCTCGGTCTGACAAATATGCGCGAACGCGCCCTGTCCCTCGGCGGTTCGTGCGAAATCGTCTCCGCTCCCAAAAAGGGCACCGCCATTACTGTCCAAATTCCGTACACCATTAACGCCTAACGGTTTGCAATCGCGGAGTTGACATTTCCTCGGGCAAAGTTACTTTCTGTGCTGAAGAGAAAAGCAAGGCATGAGTTCCAGATTGAAATCTTCAACAGCCGCCCGCCGCGTATTCATCGTGGAAGACCATCCGGTTTTTCGCGAAGGCCTTGTCCGGATGCTCGGCTCTGAAGTCGACCTCGAAGTCTGCGGCGAAGCCGGCGACTACGAACAGGGTCTCAAAAGCATCCAACGTCTCCGGCCCAATATTGCCCTAGTCGACCTCGAATTGCCCGGCAAAAGCGGACTCGACCTCATTAAGAAAATCCGGGCTTTAAAACTCCCCGTCAAACTCCTCGTCGTTTCCATGTACGACGAAGCCCTTTACGCGGACCGCGTCCTGCGCGCCGGCGGCGACGGCTATATCATGAAAGAGGAAAGTCCGGAGGAAATCATTCACGCCATCCGGGACGTTCTCGACGGCCATATTTATGTAAGCGAAGAAGTCATGGCCAGCCAGATGAAGTCGCCCTCGAAACCCGAGAAGTCCGAAGAGAATCTCCTGGACCAATTGTCAGACCTCGAACTCAACGTCCTCGAATTGCTCGGTCGCGGCCA
>DASYZW010000591.1:0-13138 GCA_035945915.1 Verrucomicrobiia bacterium
ATGGTCAAGGCGAACAAAAGTACGCTGCCTTATTCGTTGTTGGGTGCAGCAGTGCTGTTCCTGGTAACGGTCACAGCTCACCCCGCCAGGCAGTTCATCCTCGAATGTCGAAAAAAGTGGCATTCTTTAACGGGCTGCTAGCAAAATTTCGTGATAAATCTCCTCTGTGGAACGCATGACACACCTCGAATGCTGTTCAATCCAGGCGGTAATGGTGGCAGGCGCTTGGTGACCATTCCATCGTTCAATGAATTCTTCGAATTCCTTCCAAGTTACCGCATGGGGCGATTCCGCAACATTCATCTGATAAATGAGCGTGTCCACGCCACTGCCAAACCACGCGGTAACAATCCTCGAAGAGATACTTCTTAACGCACGAAATATCTCCGTTCGTTCAGTTGGCTCCAATTGGACCCGGCAGGCTGCGGCGCATTTATCCACGTGTTTTGATATGACGTCATTTAACTCGGCCTCTTTTTCCCCATCTTTCGCAGAGAACGGCAAGAATTCGATACTTCCCCAAAATTCCTTATCTCCAAGCAATGCGCTCGCCAACTTTGATTGGCGGACTTTTATGGCATTGGCCGCTAATATAACCGGCCAGTGCAATTCACTCGCGTGGTGCCTTTGAATCTGCGGCTTCAGTAAAGCGATGAGACGTATAAACTGACGGACAGCACGTGGGTTGCGCGGTAAAAATGTGATTGCCTCCTGGAGCGCTTCCTTTGGAACATAACTACAAAAATTTTCAGCGTCCTTTATGGCCAGCTTGGCCAGTCCGGCTTCCGATGCATCGGGTAACCACCGGGGATAATCAATTATTTTTTCCAAGAAGTCTAATCCGTCTCCAAATCCAGGATGGTACCTGGCAAGTGTTTCGCCCACAACAGCCGGGTCAAATGCGGCGATAAATGCAAATCCAGGGATGTCCATCAATTCCTTGAGCGCAAAAAGAATTTCCGGCACAAGATCCGGCGCTGTTCTGTCTAGGTCGTCAATAATGACAATGACACGTCGATTTCTCAGATGCTTTTGCAATTGCCTCAAGTCGTCTGGTCCAAAGGAAAATAGATTCTTGACCAAATCCAGTCCAACGCCCAACGTTCGCCCGGCTTTGTCGTTGAGAATTGAAACCCCGGTTTGCGCAACGGAGCTTTTGGACATGAGCTTTGAAAACCAGCCTTTCGCCACTTTTATCTTCCTGCCTGCTACATTTTGCAGGGCAGGTTCGCTAAAAACGGTCAATACGAATGCTTCCCATAGGGCATTCTTCGTAGAGTATCGCCATGGGTTAAATTTGATGAGACATTGTCCATCTTGTTTTGCCATGTAGGCAATAAACTCCAGAACGGACGTCTTGCCGGTTCCCCACGCACCATATAACCCGACGCGAACGGACCAGCCTGGAGGCCCAGTCGTTGCAATGCCGTAGATTTCCTGGGCGATCGGCCAACGATTTAGGCAATCTCCTTCTCGGTCTTTTACGGCAGAGTCAAAACCAGCTTCGGCGGAAGGCTGCGCGAGCGCCCCCAAGTCAACGCTGACGTCTTTTACAACTGGATGTTGTTCGGACATAAATTCCACCTAACAAACGGAGCAAGAAAATCTAAATCGATTCCCAGCCTTGATACCAGACGAAAGCATGCACTTTTCCAGCAAGCGCAGCTTGCAAAACCCCTCGGCCCCAGTTAATCCCATTCGGTTCCCATAACTCCCCTCGGTTAGCAGATCACCTCAATCGCTCCGTTATCGTTAATGTAACACTGCAAGTGCTTGATATTCAATCATCTATAAAATGTAACAGCGTGTAACAAACTGTGTAACACGGCAAGTCATTGAACCTCAACGATGTAACAATGTAACACGAATCCCAACTTCAATGCACACCGTTCAAGAGATTAAAGCCAGTGTTTGGGGTCGGCGCCGACGTGAGGAGGCACTAACTTCGCCGAAAAGCAAAGCGACGACGGGTCACGAGAGACCCTAACTCACACATCTCACTCCCTCCTTGTCCCCCCTCGCATTTATGGCACTCATGGCACTCTCGTCGCTCATGTTCACTCTTGGCACTACCTTTTGGACCTTTGCGGCCAACTCAGCATTCCCTATGGCCAGAAAATGTGTCGCTACGCCAGTCAGCTCCGGGTCGAAAGTCCGCCGCGGTTCGCGATTCAGTAATCTGCGCCCATCTGTGTTCATCTGTGGCTTCAAACTGCATTTCTCCTTCTTCTCCATTTTCACGTTCTAATCCATGGCGTCGTTTGCTCTATGCGGTTAAATTTTCCGGTTTCTCCCCCGGTATCCGCGGCGGAAAAACAGCCATCTCGTTTACATCCAACCCTTCAAGGCTGGTCAGTCGCCACTTTCAGTCCGTCCCAGGCAAACCAGACGCCGGGCGGCAGTTCGGCCTGGGCTTTGTCATGGTCATAGTCATGGGTCAGATGAGTGAAATAGGTGCGTGAGGCGCCGATGCGCCGGGCCGTGGTCAGCGCTTCGTCCAGGTTCATGTGGGTGGGATGCGGTTTCGGGCGCAAGGCGTCGAGGACGGCGACTTCCACGCCACGCACTGCTTCCAACGCGGCGGCCGGGACTTCCTTGCAATCGCTCAAGTACGCCAGACGCTTTTTGCCGTCCTGGATAAACAAGTAACCGTTGGTGGTGATGGAGCCGTGCGGCAGCGCCAGCGGCACAATTTCCAAATCGCCGAGCGTGAATGGCCCGTCCACCACGCGCGGTTCCGGATGAAAATAACCGGGCGAAATGGGCCGGCCATCGAACGCGTAGATGAAGACGCGTTTGATGTTTTCCATCGTGTGGGCATTGGCGTAGACGGGGAGCGGTCCTTTGCGCAAATCGCAGAAGCGCCGGCAATCGTCAAGGCCCATGATGTGGTCGGCATGCGCGTGCGTCAGAATAACGGCGTCGAGCCATGAAATGTTTTCGCGAAGGCATTGGACGCGAAATTCCGGGGTGGTGTCCACGACCAATTTGATTTTGCCGGTGGCCACGTAGATGGCCGGGCGGGTGCGCCAGTTCTTCGGGTTGGCGAGAAATTCGGGGGGATATTCCTTGCCAATCACCGGCACCCCCTGGGAAGTGCCGCTGCCAAGAAAGGTAAATTCAAACGCCATACGGGTTTCAAATTAGCAAAATGGGCCGCAATCCGCGAACTTTTCCTTTCCTTTTCCCGAATCTGGGGCACAGTTTACTCATTAAAATTGCTACCACGTTAAAATTCTGGGGCGCGCGCGGCTCGATTCCGACACCGGGACCGGGCACGGTGCGCTACGGCGGCAATACTTCGTGCGTCGAGGTCCGCAGCGGCAGCGAAATCATCATTCTCGACGCCGGCACCGGGTTGCGGGCGCTGGGCAACGCCTTGGCCGCCGAGTTCAAAAAGCGTCCGCTGCACCTGACGCTGCTGATCACGCACACGCACTGGGACCATATCCAGGGCCTGCCGTTTTTTGCCCCGATTTATAATCCGCGCTGCCGTTTGCGATTGGTGTGCAGCGAAGGCGCGCGGACCGGCCTGATCAATGCGTTGACCGGCCAGATGGAGAGCACCTATTTTCCCGTTCCGTTTTCCGAGTTGCCCAGCAATATCGAGATCGAAGAGCTTAAAAATTTCAGTTTCACGATCGGGCCGCTCAGCATTCGGACCCTTCGCGCCAATCATCCGGGCAATTGCGTCGGTTACCGTCTCCTGGCGCCGGACTGCCTGATTACCTTTTTTCCGGACACCGAACCGCGCTCGGGCAAGGACATGGAGATGATCGATTTTGTTCGCGATTCGGACGCGCTCATTCTCGATTCACAATACACGGCGGCCGAGTACAAACAGCATTTGGGATGGGGACACGGCTGCGTGGACGATTCAGTCGCGCTGGCGATCGCCGCCAACGTCAAGAAGCTCTTCCTCTTCCACCATGACCCGGAGCGCAGCGATGACCAAGTGGAGGACCTCCTGAAACATGCCCGCCATCTTGTGGCCGCCCGAAAATCAAAGCTCAAAGTCGACGCGGCGCGCGAAGGAATGAGCATCCAATTGCCCGCCGCCTGACACGGTCAAAGCTTCCGTTACCGTGTAAATTGCAAACGCGGCAGTGCGAAATGCCTTAAAGGGAGGCATTAGATCATGTGGGAAACGCCAGATTTCACGCGGCACTTCATTTGCTGGAGGTCTTGGTTCCAAATTTTTACCGGGCGGTGCGCGCGTGACGAAAAAAGACGAAAATACTGGTTATTTGGCGTTGCTCCAGCGGGCGATTGAGGAAAGGCACAAATGCAGGGCGGTTCATAAGGAGAGCGTCCATGTGCATGAATCGATCGACCAGCAAACGGTGTGGACCGGCGAGGTTGAAGTATTTGACCTGGCAGACCATTCCGAAGCTGCCTATTGCTACGCCTGGTGGCACCGGGAAAAAGGACCCGCCAGCAATGTCCTTAACAGTGAGGAATTAAGGCTGATTACGGTCCTGGGAAAGCGCCCGGTGGATTCGCCTCAAATGGCGGTGCGCACGGCAATCTTCTACGACGTACAACCCGCGCCCCTGCGCGAGACGGGAACTTAGCCGGGGGAATCCAGCCGGCTTCGGATTCGTTGAAGTTGTAATTTGAGTTCTCCCGGCAAATGGCTTCCGAACCGGGCGTGGGACGCCTCGATTTCCGCCAGCCCCTTTTTCCAGCCTTCCGTGTCGACGGAAAGCAGCTCTTCGATATTCCCGGCGGGCAGATCCAGGCCGGACAAATCCAGCGCGCCGGACGAAGGCAGACGGCCAATGGCCGTTTCACGGGCCTGGCCGGTCCCATCCACCCGTTCGCAGATCCATTTCAGGACGCGCGAATTTTCGCCGTAACCGGGCCACAAAAACCTGCCGTCGGTTCCCTTGCGGAACCAATTGACAAAAAAGATTTTGGGCAATTTCGCGCGATCGGTCCGCTGCGCAAACGACAGCCAGTGCGCGAAATAATCTCCCATGTTATAGCCGCAAAAAGGCAGCATGGCGAAAGGATCGCGCCGGACGATACCCACTTGCCCAAACGCGGCGGCGGTCGTTTCCGAACCGCACGATGAGCCCAGGAAGACGCCGTGCTCCCAGTCGAACGCTTCATTCACCAGCGGAATCGTACGAGGGCGCCGGCCGCCAAAGAGAATGGCCGAAAGCGGAACGCCTTCAGGATTTTCCCAGTCCGGGTCCACGACGGGGCATTGGGAAATCGGCGCCGTAAAGCGCGAGTTGGGGTGCGCTCCTTTTTTGACGCTTTTGGGCGTCCATTGATTTCCCTCCCAATCGATCGCGACTTCGGGCGCCGCCACGTCCATGCCCTCCCACCATACGTCTCCTTCAGGCGTGAGGACCACGTTCGTAAAAATTGTGTTCTTCGCGCAGGTCTTTAAAGCATTGGGATTGGATCGTTCAGACGTGCCGGGCGCCACGCCAAAAAACCCCGTCTCAGGATTCATGGCGTACAGGCGTCCGTCTTTGCCGATTCTGATCCAGGCGATGTCATCCCCCAGCGTGGTGATGCGCCAGCCGGGCAAAGTGGGCAGCATCATGGCGAGATTTGTCTTTCCGCACGCGCTCGGAAACGCGGCCGAGATGTAGTACTTTTTTCCGGCGGGCGACGTCAGGCAGAGAATCAACATGTGCTCAGCCATCCAGCCTTCGCGCCGGGCGATCACCGAGGCGATGCGCAATGCCAGGCATTTCTTGCCCAACAACGCGTTCCCGCCATATCCGGATCCGTAAGACCAGATCGAAGGTTCATCCGGGAAATGAACGATATACTTGTCCTGCGGGTCCTGGGCGCAGGGCCAGGGCGCATCCGCGATGCCGGGGCGAAGCGGCGCGCCTACCGAATGCATGCATGGGATGAACTGGCCGTCCGCGCCGAGTTTATCGAGCACGGCTTTTCCCATTCGCGTCATGATCCGCATGCTGGCGACCACGTACGGCGAATCGGTTAATTGAATTCCACATTTGCAGATCGGAGAATCCAGCGGGCCCATGGCGAAGGGTATGACATAAAGCGTCCGGCCTTTCATGCAACCGCTGAATTTTTTCAACATGAGCGCCTTCATTTCGGCGGGATCGGCCCAGTGATTGGCCGGGCCGGCTTCGTCCATGGTTCGGGAGCAAATAAAGGTGCGGTCCTCGACGCGGGCGACGTCGCTGGGATGCGAGCGGGCGAGAAATGAATTGGGACGCAGTTGCTCGTTGAGCCGGATCAGCGTGCCGTGCCGAAGCATTAAATCACACAACGCGGCGTATTCGGTTTGCGAGCCATCGCACCAGTGAATTGTGTCCGGTTGGCATAAAGCGGACATCTCCGCCACCCAGGCCGGAATTTTAGGATTCGATGTCAGCGCCGCATTGCTTTCGACACTCATTACGGAACAGCTTAGCAACGCGGAGTTCGGCGAACAATTTTCAATTCTCAACCCGGCGCGCCGGCCATTTCCAATAATTTATTCGTAGTGGCCCAGTTTCGGGTGGTCGCGCGGCAGGCCAGCTTTTTCTCGATCGTCGCATTGGTCAGTTTGGTATTGCCGTAACCGTTGGGGCAATAGAGGCACACGGCCCGGCCGACAATCCGAATTTTTTCCGCGCCCATGGCCAATGGTTGCAACGCTTTTAAGGCGTCCCGCGGAGCGTCATCCGAAAGAAAAGTCACGTGCAGTTTTGCCGGGTCAATGCCCGGCTCTTTCAGGAGCGAATTACGCGCTACGATATCCTTGAGTTCAAGGGCGGACTTTGTCAGCACCGGGACTTCAAAACCAAACTCGCTCATTATCTTTTTTTCGATTTTGGGCGCGAGTCCCGCCGACGGTTCATCCGTGTCGAAAATGACATTTCCACTTTGGACGTACGTTTTTACGTTGGCAAAGCCCAGGTTCACAAAGAGGGCGCGAAGCCGTTCCATCCTGATTATCTTGTGCCCGCTGACGTTGATGCCGCGGAGGATGGCGACGTAAGTGGACATAGCCGCGCGCCTGAAAATCACCGGACCGGCGTGAGAGCACCGCTCGCGCCCAAAACGCCGCGGGCTTCTTTCTGTCCGGCCGGATCAAAGACCGTAACGCGCAGGTTTTGGTAGGTGTCGTTCCCGGTGTAATTCCCCGAAGATGTCCATGTCAATTGTCCGGCGGAGTCGTTCCAATTGAATTTGATGCGGAGCGTTTGTCCGTTGAGATAATTCGTGGTTTGGCCGTCGTCTTCCGCGAGCGTGAATGTCGCATCGTGACCGGGATAAATCTCAAGTTCGAGCGGGCCGCCGGGCATTTGGCTGGTGTGTTCCACTACCGGTCCCAGCGGCAGAATAGCGCCGGCGCGCACATAAACAGGAATTTTATCAAGCGTAGCCGTGACCTGGATCGTTTGCCCGCCATCGACGGGAGCCGTGGACTCGAAGGGATACCATTTCCCTTCCGGAAGATAAACGGCGCGGTTGCCGCCGGGTTGCAAAACTGGCGCAGCCAGAAGCGACGGGCCCATGAGCCATTCGTCGGACAAATTGGCTACCTTCGGGTCATCCGGAAACTCCATGACCAGGGCTCGCATCAGCGGCACACCGGTCTCGAAGGTTTCGTAGGCCAGGCTGTAATAATAAGGAATCAACCGGTAACGCAGGTCGAGAGCGCCCCGAATGGCGTTCAAGGCATCCGGACCGAATAGCCACGGGAACCGCGGCGTCTCATGGATCTCTGAATGAGAACGCATCACCGGAAAGAAAACCCCGGCCTCCGTCCAGCGGGACAATAGTTCCGGAGTCGGGTTGCCATTAAAACCGCCGATGTCGCAGGTTTCATACGGCAAGCCGGCGAGCGACCAGTTCAACAGTGAAGCGGGCGTAATCGCAAGTGTCGCCCATGAGCTTTTGATATCGCCCGTCCACGCTGCGGCGCCCAATCTTTGCAAGCCGGGTGAGAACGCGCGGTTCAGCGTCCATAAGCGCGCGCCCGGACGATCCTGCTCGAGGGCCGCCTTCTCAGTCAGGTTCCAATAATAATACATGGTATACGCCGCTTCGCCCTCGTCGTTCCACCAACCGTCAACGCCGGCCGCAAGCAACGGCGCGGACTGCGCGATATACCAATCCCGAAATCCGGGATTGGCGAAGTTGACGTCGCGCGATTCAAAGTTTTCGCGGCCGTTCAGGCCCGGAAGATTCCACTTTTTTTCGCGAATCATGGCCAGCGTCCCAGAATTGCCCATGCGCGGTTTGCGAATGCCGACGAAATGCACGCCCTGGGACTTGCAGGCCGCGATTTGGGCGGAAGGATCGGGAAATAGATTTGGATTGAAGCTAAAGTCCTTGAACTCCGGCAACCCTTGCGCCGGCAGCGTATAATCCGGCGTCGGGGTGTACCATTCAAAGTCGAAAATGAAGGCGTCCACCGGCAGGCGCAATTGCTGGAACTTTGCGAGCGTCGATTCAATGTAAGCGCGATCGGCCCAGCCCCAGCGGCTTTGCAGATAACCAAAAGTCCAGCGCGGCGGAACAGGAGCGTGCCCGGTCAAGGTGGCATAGCTCCGGGCGGCGTCTTTCAGGGTCGCCGATGGCATGAGATAAAGATCCGCCGTCGTGCCGGGAAACGTCCAGGTCACCGATTCACCGTCCGCCGCCGGGATCCAGCGGGCGGGATGATTGTCATCCGCCGTCACGGCGAGGACCGAGTAACCCGCGTCCGCCCAAAAATACGGAACCACGGCCACGCCATTGCCGACCCGGGTCCTGACCCTCGATTGTTCCAGCGTATTTTCACCATTGCCACAACCGTAGACGTAAAGAGGTTTATGCCGGCTCCAGCCCAGGCTGAGCTTGAGAGAGTTTTCGCCGGTTGAATTTGCGAAATCGCCCAGAACGTGGCGCGGGACAAGAGTTTTGCCGTTGCCTTTTTCCAGGGTCCACTCGCCATTCCCGGGATTCATTAGCAACCTGCCGCCCGCCGTCTCGATTCCGACCATTCCATGCTGTTTGACCTGGCGCCAGCCCGCGAAGGCGGTGTTGGTAGTATCGACAAGAAAGGTGGACGAGGAAATCTGCGGCGCGCCATTCTCGGACACGCTCAAGCGAAAGATGTTTGTGCCGACGGCGGCCAATTCCACTTGCGCTTCGCCAAAATGAATCGAGAGTCCGTCCGTCACGGTTTGAACATTTTGGGGCGCGCAGCAGGCATGCCATGCCAGGGCGCTCGTGAATAAAGGGATTCCAGCAGTCTTGGTTAATTTCATTTTCAATTTATTTTCAGCGTCAGCTCCATTTCACGCACGCTGTCGCCGTTGATGCGCTCAAAGGGTGCAGTCGGGGCGGGAGCCGCTTTAATCTCGAAGTAGCCGGTGGCGGCATCGTAATGCAAAAAGTGGGCACGGCCCGATTGCGCGTTCACTTTCGGCCTATGATCCACATAGCCATAAAGAACCACCGAGCTTTCCGACGGCGCGAAGAGGATTTTTGCCGTAAGGCCCTTTTTCTCATCGTCCAGCGATATAATGCGCTCTTTGCCAGTCGAAACGAACTTTCCTTTGTCGCCCAGAAACGCAATGCCGCTTTTGCCGACGGGCGCGACAATATAAAACGCGGCGCCGCCCGCTGCCATTGATGCCGGGAAGGACTCACCGCTCTTCAAGCGGCGGCCGGCGCCGGCAAAATAATCATAGACCACGACCGGTTGGTCGAACCCGAGTTCGGCGGGCGTAAAACTAAGCTGCTCGTCGCCGGCTTTGGAGCGGTTAAACGCAAAGACATAGGCGGTACGAAGCCCGTCGTGGTCTGTATAAGCGGCGGCGACGATGGGGGTTGATGCGTGTCTGGCATCGGCAATGTAACATTGGTCCAGGGGCATCGCGGGCACGTCCGGTTTGACGATGACACCGTCTGCGCGCACGGCCTTGAACAGGTTGTTCGTGTTTTCCCTGCCGATTTCATCGCCGATTCCCACCGGGCCGGCGGAGAGAGTCGAGAGCAGCACATTATTTGTTTCCGCGCTCCGGTAGACGTCCGCCCACGGCCAAATACCCATTGCAGACGCCAGCCGGGAAACGTAGAGGAAATTGTTATATCGATCCGGGCAAAATCCATCGTCACTCACGCGAATGGTGGTGAGGTTCGGATAGGCGCTGCCCTGAAGAAAATGGCACGGATAAGGCATGCAATATTGCATGGTCATCTTGCGCGCCATGAAGGCGCGGGACATGTCGTCCAGGAACGTCTCGCCGGTATCCACAGTGCTTCTAAACTCGGGAGAATACTCATAAATCCGGTCGAGCCAGTCCTGTTCATACGTGATGACCCCGTTGGTCTTCAAATAATCGCCGATGTCGTTCCACCAATTCTGGTCCACCGCGGCCACGCCGGAGATTTTATAGTTCTGATGGTACGGGCTGGCCGGGTCAATCCAGCGGTTATGCGTTACCAATGGAAGATCGACGGACTGTTGAAACGCGCCCAGGCCATTGGGAAAGAGCGCAGGATGGGCCCGATATTCGAGGAGGCCGCCGTACCGGTTCCATTCACCTTCCGGCAATCGCGGCGCTTTTGTGGTGCCCACGGCGCCGTCCGGACCGTTAAACGATTTCGAGTACCACCAACTGTCCAATTGCAGGTAATGGAGCGGAATTTGTTCCCGCCGATAACGATCAACCAATGATTGCAGCGTCCCCGCGTAACCCTTGTCCAGGTCATAGTTGTAGTAGTAAAAGGCGAAATTATCCGTCCAATATCCCAAATATCTTAAAACTGTGTCCGCCTCGTTATCCGGACGCTGGACTCCGCGCAATGACTGCAACGATTTGCCCCATAAATCCCAGGCGCGATTGATTCCATGTCCAAAAACCATAATGGTCTGTTGCGAAAAACCCGCCGGAAGATGGCGAAGAGCCGAATTCAGGCCGCTTGCGATCTTGTTTCGACCATCCCCGCTCATCGCGGCAATCATATAATGCGAAGCCGGCGAGACGACCATCGCGTCATCCGCGTCGTTGAATATTAGCCAGGGCGTTGAGCAATCGCTTGCGGCAAAATGGGGCGGTGAAAACGTTTTCTCCTGGTAACTGAAAACGTGCAGCCGGCGCGGCGTGCCCGTGAAGGAAGGGAAGGGCGCCGGCGGCATTTCGGTTGCCGCGTCGCACGTTTCGGTAAATAGGATGACCGGGGAATTGGCGTAAAGCCGGATGCTGCCATCCATCGGCGTGGCCCCGTTGGTCCACGCAAACGAGATCTCATCGTACGCGCCGAGACTGTCACTGCCGCTCGCGCTTTTCAGATTTGTCAGGGGCTCTCCGATTCCGCCGTTAAACGACCAGGCCGGATGTGATTGCCGGACGCGATAATCACCGTTGCCTGCATCCATGCGCACCGTCAACGCGTGATCGTCCGCATAGGACGCGGATACTTCGGCCGTATCCGCCGACGCTGGCGCAGTCGCCGCGATGAAAAGGGCCAGCGTTATTGCAATACAGCGTTGCCCGCTTTTCTTTCTCGAAAATTTTGTTTCTCCAACTAAAAACTGACGGATCACAGCTTCAACATAATTGAACAGGGCTTGATGGTTCAAGGGTGCAATCGGTTAAAGTTTTGGCTGCGAATTCTTCACTGCGGTTTTGCTTATGTTTAAGATTGACAATTCTATTCACGCGCGATATAAACAATTCGGTCGAGCGAACGGAGCGTCACGGGAAATCTTTGCATCCGTTGGATCATCAACGGGAGCCACCGTTATGAAGCGTCAATTTCAAAAAACCCTCCTCATGCTGGCGATTTTCGCCGGTGTTCCAAAGGCGTTTGCCGCCGTTATCAGCGGGACGGTTCTGTTCAACGGAACTCCGGTTGCCGGCGTCGGAGTGAGCGCCACAATCAGCAATGCCAACGCCAACGCTTCCGTCGATACCGGCGTCAATGGCGGCTATTTGTTGAACGTTACCAACGGCGCCTGGACGGTGAGCGTCAACTGCAACAGCGGCAGTGACAGCCTGGAGAGCATCCTCGGCGCCGGCAATTTCCAGTGTCCCAATGATGTTATAATCATCGTCAGCAACAGCGGCGCCGTGGCGAACTTCACCGTGCCCCCGGCGACGAATGATGACCAAATTGTCGGCACGGTTTCCGATAACAACGGGATTCCGGTGGCCGGCGTGAATGTGTATGCGAACAACGGCGCCGGCGTCATCTACACCAATACGACCGATTCGACGGGCCGCTATTCCTTTTTCGTTTTCGATGGCGGCTGGCTGATCAGTGTTGATTGCGGGCAATTGGACAGCCTGGGCTACGCCTGCGTGGATAGCCAGGAACTTGCGACATGTTGTGGCTACACCGATTATCATAATTTCACACCGCAAGCGGGAGGCAATAGCGGCGACTTTGGCTATTCCGTTGCGGATGGCCAGGTGACCATCGCCAGTTATTACGGCCCCGGCGGCGCCGTAACGATTCCCGGCACAATCAACGCCCTGCCGGTTACCGGGATTGGAGCTGGCGCATTTGAAAACACCAGCGTGACCGCGGTCGCCATTCCCGGCACTGTGACGAATATAGAAGCGAGCGCATTTGCAGGTTGCGACCTGGCGTCCGTGATTATTCCCAATAGCGTTACTTATGTTGGAGAGACTGCTTTTGCCGACTGCTTCAATCTCACCAGTGTGACGCTCGGGACGAATGTCGCGAGCATCGGTGACGCGGCATTCGGCTCCTGCGACAGCCTGGCGGGCATTACGATTCCCGCCGGCGTCACGAATATTGGCAATGATCCATTTGTCGGCTGCAGCAGCCTGCGCGCGATCAACGTGGACTCAAATAATCCGGACTATGCCAGTGTGGGCGGTGTTTTATTCGACCGTAACGTGACCTCCCTCATCCAATACCCGGCGGGCAATTCCGCAGCCACCTACTCGGCGCCCGCCGGCGTTACCAACATCGGCGAGTACGCGTTCTTTGTCTGCGGATCACTGGCCGGCGTCACGATTGGCAGCGGCGTCACCGCGATTGGGTTTGAATCATTCGCTTTTTGTCCGCACCTCACGAGCCTGTATTTTCTCGGCAACGCGCCCGTGACCGACCCGAGTGCGTTCTCCGGCAGCAACACGAACGGTTACCTCAACGCAACGATTTATTATTTGGCGGGAACGAGCGGATG
>DASYZW010000592.1:0-1522 GCA_035945915.1 Verrucomicrobiia bacterium
AAGGCGCCGGGACACACCGGCATATTTATCCACCTGAGGCCAAAAAAGTGCAATAACCGGCTAAACCGCGGCAATTCATGGGGAGTGTTGTCACCGTACCGGTGAGAAATTAGCGTTGCGGTACCGGAGTTATGAGCCATCTTTTAAACCTGGTTGAAAAGCAAGTATCGATGTCAAACGTGCGAGACCGGCTTAAAGAAACGCCCTCGCGGCCCGGCCAGTACGTGGCGGAAGATGGATCGATATTTGGACCCTGCCTGTTGCTGTCACGCGAATGCGGCAGCGGAGGCGGACTGGTAGCCCGGCGCGTGGGTGAACTGTTGGGCTGGAATTTTTTTGATGACCGGATTGTTGATGAAATCGCGCAAAATGCCAATGTTCATCAACGGCTCGTCCAAAGCGTGGACGAGCGCGTTCATTCCCGGTGGGAACGGATTTGGAGGGAATTCCTATTGGATGATCTAGCGGACGAAAAGTATTTCCGTCATCTCGGGCAAGTCGTCATGGCGTTGGGACATCACGGAAATGTCGTTATCGTAGGGCGCGGCGCCCAATATTTTCTTCCCCCGCAATGCGCGGTCCGGGTGCGCGTCGTGGCGCCGTTTGCGTCGAGAATCAAACGGCTGTCCGAAGAACGAAAAATTTGCCTCGCGGAAGCGAGGTCACAGGTCGAGGCGATCGACAAGCAACGAGCCGCATTTATTTGGAAAACGTTCCGAAAGGACATCGGTTCCCCCTTGAACACAGATATCACGATCAACACGGGAGAGATTGAAATTGAAAGCGCCGTTAAGATTGTCATGGCCGTGCTTCGGGAAAAACTCGGCGTCTCCCTGAATACGCAACCGGGCATTTGCAAGGAAATGACCGGACATCCAGCGCTTAAAATGAATTGATCAGGCTATTCAGCAACAGCGGGCGCATGCAACATTCTCGGCTTTTTAAAAAAGGCTCACGGAAAGGACTCAGACTATGCAGATCCAGACAACCATCCTCCGACGCTCAGCGGGCCGTTGACCGGGCGCCGGACGATCAACACGGGGCAGGGCGCGTGACGCGCCACTCTTTCGGCGGTGCTGCCCAAAAGCACCCTTCTCAAACCGGTACAAGCATGAGTTCCCATGACAATTAAATCCGCCGAAATGTCGTTTGCTTCTTCGACAATTTGTTCAACCGGTTCTCGATTGCCAAAACGAACCACCTTGCCGACCGTGACACCGGGCGGAACCTTACTGGCAAAGGCATCCAGAGAATTGCGCGCCTGCCCCATCATTTCCTCAGCGTCCGGCGGCGCGTCACATGACGAGCAATTCGGCATTTGAACCACGTGAAACAAAATTAATTTGGCGCCACATTTATTCGCCAATGCCACGGCGATTTTGAGGGCACATTTCGATGGTTCGGAAAGGTCTGTCGGGGCCAAAATGCTTTTCCAGGGAAGCGGTGGAAATTCTTCAACGGCATTCTCCACCCTGGGATTCTCCTGTCCCGCTTTTGCCATCCGCTCCGTTTCGGATTTAAC
>DASYZW010000593.1:0-2767 GCA_035945915.1 Verrucomicrobiia bacterium
TGTTCGGCATAGCGATCGTCGTGGCGCCCATTGTTGGTCCCACGCTGGGTGGCTGGCTCACCGACAATTGGTCGTGGCGCTGGACATTTTATATCAATCTTCCCGTGGGCATTCTGGCAATTTTCCTGATGTCGTTGCTGCTGGAAGACCCGCCCTATATTCGAGCGGGAAAGTCCGGGCCATTGGACGGCCTTGGATTCGGCCTGATTGCGCTTGCCCTGGGCACGTTGCAAATCGTGCTGGACAAGGGACAGGATGCCGACTGGTTCGGCGCGGTCTGGTTGCGGTGGTTCACGCTGATCTGCGCGTTATGTTTTATCGGGTTTGTTATCCGCGAGCTTTGCGCGGGCCGTCCGCTGGTGGACTTGCGAGTCCTGAAGAACCGCAACTTCGCGGTGAGCTCGATTATGTTTGCCCTGTTCGGCATGATGGTTTACGCCCTCATCACCTTGCAGCCGTTGTTCCTGCAGTCGCTGATGGGTTACGATGCTTTCAAATCGGGGTTAAGTGTCTGTCCGCGCGGGCTTGGCGCCTTTGGCGCCTTGTTTGTCGTGGGCGCATTGGTGGGCCGGCTTGATTCGCGTGTGCTCGCCGCGCTCGGATTTGGAGTCAGCGCGATTGCAAGTTTTGTATTGTCACGCCTGACACTTCAGGTTTCCATGGGCAGCGTCATCGTGCCCAATATTTTGGCCGGTTTCGGCACAGGGCTGCTGTTTGTGCCGCTCACAACGCTATCCGTAGGCACGCTCCGGAATGACCAAATCGGAAATGCGGTAGGGCTGCAGAACCTGATTCGCAACATCGGCGGCAGCATTGGCCTGTCACTGGTTTCGACGTTTCAACAACGGCTGGCGCAGGTTCACCAATTCCAGATGGTGGGCAACTTGTCTCCGTTGAATCCGCAATACATGCAGGCGACCGCACGAGCGCAAAGCATATTTGAGCAACGCTTCAGTCCCGCCGATGCCCTGGCCCATGCCCGCGGGTTGCTTTACAATACTTTAATACAACAATCGGATTATTGGTCATTCATGAATATGTTTTTCCTGGTGGGGTGCCTTTGCGTGTTATCCGTCTTTGGGGTGCTCCTTTACGCGAAACCGCAAACGATTCACGCCGTGTCGGCGGCCGAATAAAGAGTAGAAAGAAAAGACATGAAACAGATCCTTTTGATTGACCGGGAATTCGGCGCGGGCGGCATGACGATCGCCGATATGCTGGCCCGCCGGCTGAACTGGAAATTATTCGACGACGAATTAAGCCAGGAAATCGCCCGTTTGGCAAAAATCCCCGTTGAAATCTGCCGCAAACGGGAGGAGCGCAAAGATCCGTTCCTGCATCGCTTGATCAACCTGATTTGGCGCGGCAGCTTTGATCGCAATCTCCCCTCGCCTGACTTGGCCATTTTGGACACCGATCGGCTGGTTTCTATCATCGAGCAAGTTGTGAAAAAAGCGGCGGAGACGAGGCCCTGCATCATCCTTGGACGCGGCGCGCCTTATTTTTTGCGGGAACGCAAAGACACCCTTTGCGTATTTCTTTACGCCTCGCGCGAACTCAAATACCGGCGCGTTCTCAAGCGCGTCGGCGGCAATGAAAAGGAAGCCGTGGAATTGGTGGACACGCAGGACGAAGACCGCCGGAAATTTGTAAAACATTATTTTGGGCACGATTGGCCCAACCGCGAACTCTTCCACACCATGATCAACACCGGCATTGGCGATGAAAACACGGTTGAAACAATTCTTGATTTGCTCGACGCCTTGAATCGAAGCGAGGAGGCGATCAAGGCATGAGAATCAGCAATCTCAAATTCACAAAGGGGATTCTTTGCATCCTCATGGCCGCGCTTGCGGGTTGCGCCGTGGGCCCAAACTACGAGAGACCCGAGACCACGGCGCCCGCGCAATGGACCTCGCACATGGCGGGGGGCGAAACCAACACGCCGGCTGATCTGGCGGCGTGGTGGAACAATTTTGGCGACACCAATCTCGATTCGATCATGGTAACGGCTGTGCGGTCAAATTTGACGCTTCGCATTGCGGAGGCGCGCGTGCGTGAAGCGCGCGCCGAGAAAGCCGTTGATGCCGGAGGCCTTTGGCCTTCCCTTGGCGCGTCAGGGGCGTATTCGCGGAATCGCTTTGGAGCGAACGCATTTCCTCCATTGGGAGGTTTCGGCGTTCCCCTGGATTACAATCTTTATAATGCCGACTTCGACGCGGCGTGGGAACTGGACGTCTTTGGCGGCGCCCGGCGGGAGGTCGAGGCGGCAAATTCCCGGATTGGCGCAGCCGAATTTGGAACACGCGACGTCCTGGTCTCGCTGCTGGCTGAAGTCGCCAGGAATTATATCAGTGCGCGCGCCTATCAGCAGCGGCTGGGTATTGCGCGGGACAATATCCGGGCCGAACAACAGGTCCTGGACCTGACAACGAATCGCTTTGAGAACGGGCTGGGCAGCGACCTGGATGTGCAACAGGCGCGGGCTTTGTTGAATGCCACGGAAGCCCAGGTGCCGTTGCTGCAAACCGGGTTCGACGACTCGGTTTATCATATGGCGGTGCTGCTCGGACAGACGCCCGGAGCCTTGACGGACCAGATGTCCATCAAAGAACCGATCCCGTTGACACCGCCGCTGGTACCGGTGGGTTTGCCATCCGATTTGCTGCAACGCCGGCCCGATATCGAACAGGCGGAACGGCAATTAGCCGCCGCAACGGCGGAAATCGGCGTCGCCAAGGCCGATCTCTTCCCGAAGTTTTCACTA
>DASYZW010000594.1:0-4898 GCA_035945915.1 Verrucomicrobiia bacterium
ATCAGGATCTCCTTGATCACATTGCCCAACAGCAGCACAAATGTGAATACCGCCACCGTCAAAAGCAACGACGCCATCACTTGCCCGGTCAGGTATCTGTGTAAAGTCTTCAACACACTTAGTTTCGAAAGTCTGGTCGGAAATGACAACGGAAATTTCGATTCCAATGCGTCTTGAATTGCCTTCGCCCGCTCCGTAGAGTCGGGCCGAATGCCTGCTTGCGCCTCTAAATTAATGACCGGATTTTGCCGCGCATTCTTTGTTTTCTTCTTCGCGTTGCTTTGGCTTGACGCCGTCATCCCGGCCGCAGCCGCTCCGGAACCGCGCATCGTGAATATCTATAATTTTGTCCGGGACAATGACTATCGCCTTTCCGATTCCAGGGCGGTGCTTTTCCAGACAACGACTCAACAAGTCCAACTGCTGAAAAAGGCCGGTCTTCCGGCGACATTCGCGCTGCAGTACGACGCCCTGATGGATGCCAACTACCAAAATCTTTTCAAAGGACAGACGAATTTTGAATTGGGTTGCTGGTGGGAAATTCCGCAGGACTTGGCCGAACGCGCCGGGCTGAAATGGCGCGGACAGCATGAATGGGATTCGACGGCAAACGTCGGGTTTTCTCCCGGCTACACGCTTGCCGAACGGCGCAAGCTCGTGGACGTTTACATGCGCGATTTTCGAAAAATCTTTGGTTATTACCCGAAGACCGCGGGCTCCTGGTACATCGACGAGGTGACTCTGGAATATATGGCTGAAAAGTACGGCATCATCGCCTCCTGCAATTGCAAAGACCAAATCGGGACCGACGGTTACACGCTCTGGGGCGGATATTGGAACCAGGCCTATTATCCAAGCCGTCGGAATGCGTATATGCCGGCACAAACAAAGGAAAATGAAATTCGTGTCCCCATCTTCCGCATGCTGGGCAGCGACCCCATCTATCAATCTGGCAATTCTGCCGGCATGCACACGCTCGAGCCTGTGTACCAGGACGGCGGCGGCGGATCACCGGCATGGGTGGCCTGGTTCCTGGAAAACCTCATCCATCTGCCGGCGCTGGCATTCGGATACACGCAAGCCGGCCAGGAAAATTCTTTTGGCTGGGACGCGATGAAAAGCGGTTTCATTCAGCAACTGGCCTTCCTCTCAACGCTCGACAAAGCCGGCGAAATCAAAATCGAGACTCTGGCCGATTCCGGACAATGGTTTCGGGCTCGCTATGCGCTCACGCCGCCTTCGGCTGTCGTCGCGCTAAACGATTGGGAGCATGAAAATCGAAAAACGGTCTGGTACGATAGCCGCTTCTATCGATTAAACCTGCTTTGGCAGGACGGCAAATTCTTTATTCGCGACCTGCATTGCTTCGATGAAAATGTGATTTCACCAACCCACGACACCGCGCTGGCCACCAAATCTCTCGCATATGATACGTTGCCAATAATGGATTGCGCGGTCTGGTCGGACCCGGACCATGGCGCGAAAGGCATGTGGCCGGTTTCGTTGTCGCGCGATAAAACCGGTTCGCCATTAACGCCAATCGGCGAGCCGCTCGTCACGGAATTGAGTGCCACTGGTCTGGAAATTCGACAGCCGCTCGCCGGCGGCGGGACATTTTCCCTAGTCTGCCGGGAAAATAAGCTCATTTGCGACGGCGCGGACGCAACCGGACAGCCTTTGCGCTGGGCTTGGAATTTAATGGCCGGTCCGGAACAATCCGCGGTCTTGCGCGGAGTGACCTCCAGCACGATTACATATTGCTACAAAAATTCCTCGTATCGTTTACACCTGGCGAAGGGCAACTGCAGGCGGGCAGGGGATGAGTGCCTTCAACTTACGCCGGATCATTCCGGAAAAATGGTCCTCGACCTTGACGTCGCAAATTAGTGCCGGCCCCAATTCGCCAGAATCTTTTCTTGCGCCGTCGGAATCTTTTGATACCCTGAATTTTCCGGTGATTGCTGTTTCGCAACATCCTCGTGCAACACGAAGGATCACTTCCGCGACAGTGAGTCGCAGGAGGCTGGGTAGCTCAGTCGGTAGAGCAGAGGACTGAAAATCCTTGTGTCGGCGGTTCGATTCCGCCCCCAGCCACCATCCTTAACTCCAGCATGGGCAAGCAATTAAGCTTGCGCATCAAGAACGAAGCCGAAGCCCTCTCCTGTCCCCACGACGACCGTGACTGTCTTGCGTTCGCTTGAAATATCTGAGTATTAGGCCACCCGTCTGCGGTATCGAACCTCGTGCAAATCACTCCCATCTGACGCCTTCTCTGTCTTCGTGGCTCCATCGAGACTGAATCCCATCACCTCATAAAAACGTCTCGCACTACTATTCGATGCCAAACTCCATAGCGTGACCGCCTCGTATCCCCGCCGTCGTGCTTCGGCCAAAGCGTGATCGCAAAGAGCCTGACCTGCTCCTTGCCGCCAATGCTGGGAAAGAACATAAATCGCCACAATCTCGCCGACCGCTTGGCCGCCGTCCTTGTCCCGCGATGGAACGAGGTCACAAAATCCGATGACGCCGCTATCCTCTGCCACAAAAACAGAATCTTTTGCCTGTGTGAGCCGCTCGCGCCAAAAGGCAGCGCGATGCTCAACGCTCAGCGAATCCAGCACAGCGTCTGAAATCTGACCGCGATAAGCTGTGCGCCACGTCTCGACATGAATCTGGGCAATCCTTTGGGCGTCGGCGGTATTTGCGGTGCGAACTAACATGTGGTGTCGAGTGGTCTAACAGGTATTATAATTGATTGGCCATACAAACATAAAATATGGAACGCGGCCAAAAAAAATTACAATCTATCTTTAGAGGTAGATATTGCTTTCTCGAAGGGTGAGGGGAGCAAGCTGCTGGAATTTGAGCAGGAGCAATCTTGAGGCGGAACTCCTGTTCTTCGGTCAGTGCGCCACGGTTGTCTAAAAATTTGACTTATGGTTGACTTACTGGATAATGTGTTCGCATGAGTTATCAACCGCAGTTCACGATTACGCCTGCGCTACTGGCACGCGTGGAGCAAATCGCAGCCTTGCGTGAGCGCATCCTGGCCGCAACGGTGGAAGTGCCGTGGATTCCCGCGTTGCAAAAAGACACTCGGACGCGCAACACTCATTCCTCGACCGCCATTGAAGGCAACCCGCTAACACTGGAGCAGGTTCGTGCCGTGGAAGAAGGCCGGGAAATACCCGCCATTGCCGCTCGCGCGAAACGGGAAGTAGTCAATTATTTCGCCGCACTGCGTTTTGTTGAAAAGAATGCCGCCAAAAAAACATCTCCCACAGGGAGATTTTTCAGCTCCATAAAATCCTGGCAGAAGATGTGATGGATCAGGGAACTGCCGGCCGTTATCGCACCATTGCTGTGCGTGTTGGCCGGTATGTGCCACCGCCCCCCGTAGATGTTTCGGGTTTGATGTTTGAATTGCTGGCATGGTGGAACGCTGAATCCATCCAAATGTCGCCCGTGTTAAGTTCTGCCATAATCCACTACCGCTTTGAAGCCATCCATCCCTTTGCCGATGGAAACGGGCGGACTGGACGTGCGTTGGCCTTGTGGGAACTGTACCGGCGTGGATTTGATACTCATCATATTTTTTCGGTGGACGAATTTTATTGGGAAGATCGTCCGCGTTATTATGCCGCTCTGGATGCCGTGCGACGTGAAGCTGAGGATTTAACTGGCTGGCTGGAATATTCCGCAGAGGGGTTGCAGCTTACTTTGGAACGTGTCTGGACACGGGTACAGAAATTCTCTGCCGGTTCAGCCAAAACAAAATTGGTATTGCGTCCGAGGCAGGAACAATTGTTGCAGCTATTGCGCGACCACAAAAGCATGGCGCCGCAAGAAATTTGGGATGCCCTTGGGGTGACAAAACAAGGGGCAATCAAACTGATGCAGCCGTTGCTCGACGCAAAATTGGTACGGCGTATCGGCACAAGAAAATCTGGTCGCTACATTCTGACATAAAATAAACAGCCCTCTTTATTTCACGGAAAAGGGCGGAGAGCACAATTTTGCTGCAAGAAGCGGGTGGTGGAGATATTTCTCGTAAAGTAGAGTCCAGGCATGAACGATTATGGGCGGATTGCGCGCGCCATGCGGTATTTGGATGAACGTCATGCCGATTAACAGACGTGAAAAGCTATTTTACAAAAGCTGCTCGACGAAGTGAAGGCCGCCAAAAACCTGCCGAATTTCAAATTCCATGATCCACGCACTATTTCATCTCATTATCACGGCGCGACGACGCCGACGCGGTATAAGTAGGGGACGTTGTTCGTCGCCGAAGTGTCGCTGTAGGTGGTCGTGTTCGTCTGCCCAATAATGTTGTTTTGAATCATCGTGAACGGCGCCAGGGAAACCAAATTCGTCGAACGCTGCAGGAAATAGGGAATCCCGCTGACGCTTTGCCAGGTAACGGTCACGCCAGTTGCGCTGTTTGTGGTGACCGGTGTCAGCATCGCCAAAACAGAAGCCGAATTCGTTGGATTTAATCCCGCAATCCAGTCCTGATAAACATTGAATGCAGTCCCGTCGAGGTCGGCAAAATCGACGGAGCCGTCCGTGGGCAGGCCATATTGCTGGAGGTACGCGTACGAGATGACAGAGGTTGGGGTTTGATATTCATAAGCCCCAATGTCCACCGTGCCACCCTGAATGCGTGGATTGCCGTCGAGATCGGTGGGTGTCCTGATGTACGCGTTATTGCCGGAATTGATGCAGGGGCGAGAGGATTGTAGGTGTTAATCGCCGCCGGCGGGATTAACGAAGAGAGGTGCGTTGGTGATGTTGCCGAATCCGGCGCTGGCAAACGGAAGCGTGCAGCAGTTGATAAAGGTTCCTCCGGAATAGTCCTCGTAGGCTAACTGATAATTTGTATTGTCATAAACAATGCA
>DASYZW010000595.1:0-7093 GCA_035945915.1 Verrucomicrobiia bacterium
GGCGACGCGGTCCTGGAGCAGTTTCACAATGTCGCCGGCGGGCAAGTGCGCGTGCAATTGACGCGCGACGCGAAAGAGCCAATGGTGAACGCCCGAGCCGGCCCGCGGCGGGGCGGCGATGAGGTCGCGTAGGAACGGCGGAAGCTGTCGATGGGCGGAGGTCATTGGTTGCCTCCGCGTTCGTTGGCCCGCAGGACCGCCTGGACGCGGTCCCAATCATAGAGGCAATATTGGCCGATCTGGATATAGGGGATGACGCCTTTGGCTTTCCAATTGGCGAGGGTCCGTTGACACACCGGCAGGCGCGCCAGGAGTTCTTTGGTGGAGAGGAGCGTCCGTTGATTTTCGTTTGCATCTGTTTTCATCTGCCTACCAGAAGCCATTTTTTAAACGCACGATCAACAGGATGATTTGACACTTTTTGACACTTTTTGACACCCTCCTACGCCCTGCTTGGCGGTGCTACGGAGGGCAGACCCTCCTTTGCTGTTTCTATGGGCGCTAGCTGGAACCCTGAATGTTTTCACAGAACGCTTTCGGCGATGCGATGAATCCACTCTACCTGATTTCCGCTCCACCTGATGGACGGGATATCCCGATTCTATGGACATTGGAAATATTTCTTATAAAACGTGTCCTGCAAGCGCCTCTCTGGAGCTTTTCTGGTCCAACGAGGCACCGAAGAACCAAGCGGTTCAGCCCAGACAAATGATTGACAATGATTTAGGATATTTTTATTATGATATAATGTCGTTGATTCTCTATTTTGCCAGAGCATTTGCTCTGCTTCGCTGTTGCGTTTCCAGCTCGTACCGCGCCCTGACGCTCGAACGGTGGAAAAGGACTCCTCAGCATCGGGTTGTGCTCGAGGTTGGGACAGGCATCATTGGCCTGGTCGCTGCCGGGGCAATCATTGCCGTGATTGTTATTAGCATAACGAAATGAACTTTTTGATTCATTTTGCTGGGAATATTCTTTGGCGCCTGTGCTTTGCGTGATATTCGAGCCATCGCGGACCTCGCGGACCTCGCGCGAAAAACATTAGTTAGTAAATATTGGGGGAATCCAGGGCAATTTCGACTGTCTTTTGGGTTTAGTGGCGCCCGGGGATCAGGGCCTAAACCTCAAAATGGAACGCACTCTAAAAACTTTAAAAAAGGCCTTGCGTTCGGATGATGGTTTGATAAATTCTCCGTTCCGTTTCTTCAAAAAGGCACGGAAGAGTTCACGGCAAAATCCGTGACACAAACATATGAAAGCCAGACTTTACGATAAATACAAGAACGACGTGGTGCCGGCGCTTCAACAAAAGCGCAATTATAAAAACGTTCACCAAATCCCGCGCCTGGAGAAGATTGTAGTGAATATGGGCGTGAGCGCATCGCTGGATAAAGGGGCCATCGATGATGCATCCAAGGATCTTTCCCTGATTACCGGGCGCAAACCGGCCATCAGCAAGTCGCGGCATAGCATTGCCAGTTTCAAACTTCGCGAAAACCAGCCGATCGGCTGCCGCGTGACGCTGCGCAAGGACGCCATGTACGAATTCTTCGACCGCCTGGTCGCCACGGCGTTGCCCCGGATTCGCGATTTTCGCGGTTTGTCGCCCCGCAAGTTTGATGGTCGCGGCAATTATACCTTCGGCATCTCCGACCAAACCATTTTCCCGGAAATCGAATTGGACAAGATCAAGCGGACGCAGGGGATGGACGTGACGATCGTGACTAGCGCGCCGACGAACGAGGAAGCGCTGGAATTGCTGAAGATGATGGGCTTTCCGTTTTCCGAGAAGTAAACAAAGAATTGATTTATGGCTAAAAAATCATGGTTGGAGCGCAATAAACGCAAGGCGGACACGGTCAAGAAATACGCCGCGCTCCGCGCTCAATTAAAGGCCCGGCGCGACTACGCCGGTTTGGCGAAACTGCCGCGTGACGCAAGCCCAACACGCGTGGTGAACCGCTGCGCCATGAGCGGACGCCGCCATGGCTACCTCCGCAAGTTCGGCGTGTCCCGCCTCACGTTCCGCGAAGCGGCGTTGAACGGTTTGATCCCGGGCGTGGTGAAGGCTAGTTGGTAAACTAATCCATTTTAATATGACAGATCCGATTTCAGACATGTTGACACGGTTGCGCAACGGCGGACGCGCCCTGCTGCCGCTGATCGAATTGCCGCATTCCCGCCTGAAGGAAAACATTGCGGCGATCCTTAAGAATGAAGGGTACATCACTGACGTGGCGGTCGAGGGCAAAGGGATCAAGAAAATCAAGATCCGCCTCAAGTACAACGGCAAGAAAAACGTGATCGAAGGTTTGAAGCGCGTCAGCAAGCCGGGATTGCGCAAGTACGTGGGTTCAACGGAGATTCCGCGCGTGCGCGGAGGCCTGGGCGTGGCGGTGATTTCGACGCCGGAAGGTGTCATGACGGATACGCAAGCCCGCAAAAAGAACCTCGGCGGCGAATTGCTTTGTTACGTCTGGTAGAATTTTAACGCTTTAACACTTTAACAAACACCATGTCACGCATTGGAAAACAACCTATCGCCATCCCGCCGAAGGTGAAAATCGAGGTCAAGGGGCAAAAAATCCTGGTGGAAGGACCCAAAGGCAAGCTGGATTGGGAACTGCCGCGCCGCACGAGCCTGAAAGTGGCCGAAGGCAAGATTCTGGTGAGCCGCGACGGGGACGATTCCGAAGCCCGCGAGCGCCATGGTTTGAGCCGCGCTGTGGTGAACAACATGGTGAAGGGCGTGACGGAAGGTTTTGTCAAGAAACTCGAGATTCAAGGCGTCGGTTTCAAGGCCGCTGTCCAGGGCAAGGTCGTGAACCTGGCGCTGGGTTTTTCGCACCCGATTAATTATAACATTCCCGACCAGATCAAAGTAACCGTCGAGGAAAACACGAAATTGACGATTGAAGGCCCGGACAAACAGGTCGTCGGCCAGGTGGCCGCCGAGATCCGCGGATTCTATCCGCCCGAGCCGTACAAGGGCAAAGGCGTGCGTTACGTGGGCGAGCACGTCCAGCGCAAGGAAGGCAAGACCGTCCAATAATTTTTTGCAATGAGAACTCAAAAGAAACATCAATTGCAGCAACTGCGCCGGTGGCGGATCCGCAAGAAAATTACGGGAAGCAAGGACCGTCCGCGCATGAGCGTGTGCTTTACGAACGAGAACATCCACGTGCAGTTCATTGATGACGAAGCCGGCAAGACGCTGGCGGCGATCTCGACCGTGGGCGCCAAGTCGACGGCGAAGGAATTGTCGGCCAACGTGAACGGGGCGAAAGCGATCGGGGCGCTGGCGGCGAAGAACGCGATGGATAAAGGGATCAAAGAAGTCGTATTCGACCGGGGCGGCAAGCTGTACCATGGCAAAGTCAAGGCGCTCGCGGACGCGGCGCGCGAAGCCGGATTAAAATTTTAACAAACGGAATGATGAAGAGTCTAAGAGCTGGATCGTTTGGCGGATTACCGCGCGGGTCAACGCTCTAACGCTTCAATACTGAAACGAATAACATGGCTGAAAACGAAAAAATCGAAGGCGCCGAAGAACCGCAACGTGGTGGACGCCGCCGGCGCAAATCACAATCGGACGTCCCGGAGAACGCATTTCAAGGCGGCGGCGAGGAAATTTCCGAGAAGGTGGTCTATATCAACCGTTCGGCCAAGGTCGTGAAGGGTGGACGTCGTTTCAACTTTTCGGCGCTCGTTGTAGTGGGCGATAAAAAAGGGCGCGTGGGTTATGCCCTGGGCAAAGCCGGTGAAGTGGCCGACGCCATCAAGCGCGGCGGCGAACTGGCGCGTCACCAGATGCAGTCGGTCTCGTTGAAAGACGCCACGATTCCGCACGAAGTTCTTTCCGAGTATGGCGGCGCAAAAATCCTGTTGCGTCCCGCTTCGCCCGGTACCGGGATCATCGCCGGTAAAACGGTCCGCGCGGTCCTGGAATCGGCGGGCATCCGTGACATTTTGAGCAAATCCCTGGGCTCCAAGAACGCGGCGAACGTGGTGAAGGCCACGCTGGCCGCCCTGCTCAGCCTGCGTACGCGCGAAGAAATTTATAAGGCCCGGGGAATTGCCATTAAAAAAGTTGAGGCGCCCAAGCCGCCTGAGGCAATCCCGAGCTGATGGATAAATAGTCCGATAACGAAACGATTTTATGAGATTACATGACTTGAAACCCCGTCCGGGCTCCAAGCACCGCCGCAAGCGGCTTGGCCAGGGCGAATCCAGCGGTCACGGCAAAACCTCCGGGCGCGGCGGCAAGGGCCAGACTGCGCGTTCCGGCAGCAGCATCCGTATCGGGTTCGAAGGCGGCCAGATGCCGCTCATTCGCCGTATTCCCAAGCGCGGTTTCAACAACGCCCGTTTCACCACCTATTATCTTGCGGTGAACGTCGGAGACTTAAATCATTTTGAAGACGGCGCGACGGTCGATGAGACGGCGCTGCGTTCCATTGGTCTGGCCAATGGCAAGGCCGCGGGAATCAAAATCCTGGGCAATGGCGAGCTTTCCAAAAAACTGTCGGTGACCGCGAGTGCGTTCAGCGCGTCCGCAAAATCGAAAATTGAGGCCAGGGGCGGTTCCTGCGCGGTGATTGCCCGCAGGGCCGAGGCGGCAAAGCCGGCTGAAGCGCCGAAGGCCTAACGACTGATCAGTCCAATGCTCCGGAACATCTTCAACACGTTCGCCAACTGCTTCAAAATCCCGGAGCTGAAGTCGCGCATTCTGTTTACCCTCCTGCTGCTCGCCGTCGCCAGGGTGCTGGCGTACGTGCCCATTCCGGGCATCGACTCGGCGTCGCTGGCTGCCTGGGAAGGCAGCAAGGCGCAGGGCGCCCAGGGCATGCTGGGGCTTTATAATCGTTTTGCCGGCGGCGCTTCTTTGAATTGCGCCATCGGCGCATTGGGCATCATGCCTTATGTCAGCGCCTCGATCATCCTGCAAATGCTTGGCGCGGTGTTTCCGCGATTGAGCAAGCTCGCGCGCGAAGAAGGCGGCCGCGCAAAGCTCGTTCAATACGGACGTTACCTGACGATTCCCTTGTGCATCGGCCAGGGAATCTATTTCGCCAGCAGCTATTTGCATCCCGGGACCATGTTCAACGGGTTTCCCGGACGGCTCGTCGTCATGGACAATATTTGGGCGTATTACATCCTGGCAGTCACCGTGATGACGACGGCGACGTTGTTGCTGATGTGGCTTGGCGAACAGATTACCGAGCGCGGCATTGGCAATGGTGTGTCATTGATCATTACGATTGGTATCGTGGCCGGTTTGCCCTATGCCGTTTCGGATGCGTTCACCATGTTTTTCCCGAAATCGGGTGAATCGCAATATCATTTCCTTGGAACGGGACTGTTATTAATCGGTTTGCTGATCGCAGTCATTGCCGGAATTATCGCCATTACCCAGGCGCAACGAAAGGTGCCGGTGCAGTACGCCAGCCGCATGGTCGGCCGCAAGATGTACCAGGGCGGCACCAATTATCTGCCGTTGCAGGTCAATCAATCCAACGTGATGCCGATTATTTTCGCGTCGTCAATCCTGATGTTCCCAGGTCCGATTTGCCAATGGCTGTACAGAAAGGGCCCTCTGTTTTTGCAGCCATATTTTCAGTCGGCGGCGACGCAATTGAATTACGGCGCTCCGTTTTACCTGTGCGTTTTCGCGCTGTTAATTCTGTTCTTCTCCTATTTCTGGGTGGCCATCCAGTTCAACGAAATTCAAATTGCCGATGATTTGAAGAAAAACGGCGGATACATCCCGGGGGTGCGTCCGGGGCAAAGCACCGCCGAATATCTGCATCGCTCCATGAGCCGGCTGACACTGGCGGGCGCGTTTTTCCTGGTGGTCATCGCGGTGATTCCGGTGCTCCTGTACAAGCAACTGGGCATTTCGCAGAACATTTCCCAGTTCTTTGGCGGCACAAGTATTTTGATCGCGGTCGGCGTTTTGCTGCAGACGATGCGGCAGGTCGAATCGCACCTGATGATGCGCCATTACGATGGCTTTTTGAAGAAAGGCCGGATTCGCGGACGCTTCAATTGATTTGTGGCTGGTATCAAAATCAAAACCCCGGACGAGCTCAAGTTGATGCGTTCGTCCTGCGCGGTGGCGGCAGAAGTGCTCGATGAGATAGGGGCGTTCATCAAGCCGGGATTGACGACGATCCAGGTGGACGAGTTTGCGGCGGAACAGATCAAGGCGCGCGGCGGCAAGAGCGCTTTTTTGGGATACCGGAAGTATCCGCGGCACGTTTGTATTTCGGTGAACGAGGAAGTCGTTCACGGGGTGGCCGGCGAACGCGAATTGCGGTTCGGCGACATCGTGAGCGTGGACGTGGGCGTGAGTTATAAAGGGTTTATCGGGGATAACGCGCGGACGTTTGCGGTGGGCGGATGCGGTGTGCTGGCGCAGCGTTTGTTGGACGTGACGGAGCAGGCCCTGTATTTGGGCATTGCCGCGGCGAAGCCGACGAACCGGGTGACGGACATTTCCCGCGCGGTCCAGGAATTTGTCGAAGGCAACGGATTTAGCGTGGTGCGTGAATTTGTGGGGCACGGGGTTGGGCGGACCATGCATGAAGAACCGCAGGTGCCCAATTTCGTAGACCGGAAAATGAACGAAAAGCTGCGGCCGGGCATGACGATCGCGATTGAACCGATGGTCAATGCGGGCCAGCCCGGCGTAAAAATATTAAAAGATCACTGGACAGTGGTCACGCAAGATGGTTCATTATCCGCTCATTTTGAGCATACCGTCCTTATTACGGACGGTGAACCGGAAATTTTAACGTGCCTGCCGGCGACGCATTCAAAGTTGAAGGTCGCGTGACGGACGTCCTGGCGAACGGGACATACCGCGCGGAATTGAAAAACGGACATCGCCTGACGGCGTTTGTCGCGGGACGAGCGAAAAAACATTTTGCCGGGCTGAGAGCCGGAGACAAAGTAACGTTGCAATTAACGCCCTATGATTTGAGCGCGGGGCGGATCATTGTGGAAGCAGCTAAGAATTTAAAAAATGAAAGTTAGAGCATCAGTTAAAAAGATGTGCGAGCACTGCAAAATAGTGCGCCGCCGCGGTGTG
>DASYZW010000596.1:0-17494 GCA_035945915.1 Verrucomicrobiia bacterium
GATACCGCCCGAAATGATACTGTATTCGGCAGCCACGATGCGGGGAGCCAGGACACGTTAAGCGCGCCGTCACAGCCCGGCGCTCCGCAGTCGCCCTGGAATTCGGATTTTACCAGCAGCTCCTTTGCGCCTCCGATTTCGAGCGATGATGCGGCGCCGACCAAATTCCCGATGCCATCGGCCCCGGCGTCGAGCACAGGATTGGGGTCGCAGTCTCCGTTCGCCGTACCCCAGGCGAGCAGGCTGGACACGCTCCCGAAGTTGCCTGCGCTGCCGTCCGCCACCAGGCAGGACGACCAGTTGGCCAGACCCGCTACTTCTGCTTCGTCATGGGGGCCCAAGCCTCCGCCATGGACACAATCCCAAACGCCCTTTGGGACGCCGGTCCAATTCAAAATTCAATAAATTCGCGGATTAGTGTGATGAAGTGATCACCATGGTCTGTTCCAGCGTGGACAAACCTTCCTTTGCGCGGTCGAGTGCCACCATTCGAAGAGTACGCATTCCCTGGCTTACCGCAATTTTACCGATTTCACGCGTATTGGCGCGCGCAATGATGAGTTTACGGATCGGATCGGTTATCGTCATCGCTTCGATGATGGCCATACGGCCGAGGTAGCCGGAATTCTTGCAGCGTTCGCAGCCGCGGCCGCGGAAAAGCTGGATGCCGTCGAACGCGTTCGGTTCAATCGCGAGATCTTCAAACATTTTCGCGGGATACGTGACGGGCTCTTTGCAGTGTGAGCAAATGCGCCGCATCAGACGCTGGGCGCACGAGAGGATAACGGAGGACGAAATCAAGAACGGCGCGATACCCATGTCATCCAGGCGCGCGATGGCGCCGGGCGCGTCATTACAGTGCATGGTGGAAAGCACCTGGTGACCCGTGAGCGCGGCTTCAATGGCAATTTCAGCGGTTTCGGTATCGCGAATTTCACCAATCATGATAATGTCCGGATCCTGGCGCAAAATTGAGCGCAAAGCATTGGCGAAAGTCAGGCCAATTTCCTTTTTCGTGGGAACTTGATTGATGCCGGGAATCTGGAACTCGACAGGGTCTTCGACCGTCACAATATTGTAGACCGGGTTATTTAATTCGTTCAGGGCCGAATAGAGTGTCGTGGTCTTTCCCGAACCGGTGGGGCCGGTCACGAGGATGAGACCGTGGGGAGCGTCCACGGCCGATTTCACAGACCGGAAAGTGTCCGGGTCCAGTCCCAATTTATCCAAACTGGCCGACAAATTGGATTTATCCAAAACACGCAGCACGATTTTCTCGCCGTGCACGGTGGGCAAAATGGAAACACGCAGGTCGTAATCCTTATTGCTGACCTTGACGCGCATACGACCGTCCTGCGGCAGGCGGCGCTCGGCGATGTCGAGGCTGGACATGATCTTGAAACGCGAGGCCAGCGCCAACTGCATTTGCTTGGGCGGCGGCGTGGCGTCTATGAGTACGCCGTCGATGCGGTAACGCAGGCGCAGGGTTTTTTCAAAAGGCTCGATGTGAACGTCGCTGGCGCGGTCTTTAATAGCCTGGAGGACTACCAAATTTGCCAGCTTAATGACCGGGGCTTCCTCGCTGGAGGCGGCGAGTTGGTCCAGATTCACTTCTTCATTGGATTCGCGAATCGTTTCGACCGTGCCTTCATCTTCATCTTCGCTCTTCTTTTGAGCGTCCTGGATGATGTCCTCCATGGTGCCGCTTTTGGCGGCGCTAATCGCGTTGAGCTTGTCCGCCAGGCTCTTTTCAGAAGCAATGAGCGGAGCGATTTCCAACTTGGTAATGCGCCGCACGTCGTCCAGGGCCAGAACGTTCAGCGGATCGGCCATCGCCAGGAATAACTTGTTTTCCAGACGCGAGACCGGCACGACCTTGTGGTTATGCAAGGTGTCCTGCGGAAGCAGGTCCACAATTTCGGCCGGAATGTTGATGCGCGCCAGGTTGATAGGCGGAACGTTCAGGACCCGGCCCATGGAAACCGCGAGATCCTGCTCGCTGACATAGGCTTTGTCCAGGATCAGCTTTATTAGACGCGCGCCTTCCTTCTTCTGCTGTTCGAGCAATTCCTCAATCTGCTTTGTCGTTAACAGCCCGTCTTCGACGAGGGCGTCGGCAATGCGTTCTCCGAATGATTTAACTTTGGCCATGGGAAAGGAAAAAGATTCGCAGGTTTACCGAAATGCCTTTCTTAAGTTGGACAGCAAATCGACCGGTGAAGACAGGTACCAAAGAACCCGATAGGAAGTTACCTGGGACAGGTCTTTGATGGCCTGCTGGTTAAAAGGATTGGCGGTGGCAACCAATATCGCCTTGCTCATGCGGTCGAAAGGAAGCACGCACCAGCGTCGACAAACATCCGCGGGGAAGCCGCGGGTCAGGTCTATGTCAACGTCGTACCTGTCCAGCGGCACGAAACCCAGGCGCGATTTGTCTGACAAGAGCTTGAGCGATCTTTCCAGGGGAAAAATGCCCCGGCCCGAAAGTGTGTGAATGAAAGGTTCCGTCGGGTCCTGGACGCTGCCCGTGTTGTCCGCCGACCGCCAGCATAACTCGAAATCACCAGGGCTGATGAGTTTGCTGTCCACATACAGCTTGTGCATGGTATCGCGTCCATCCTGGACTTGCTGTGGAGTGGGGCGGGATTTGTTTTCAGTTTTCGAGGCGCCCGCCGGGGTAACTGGAGCGAGTGCCGCCGGCTCGAAGCCCTCGATCGGTTGCGACGACATGTCGCCTGCTGTGTCCTGGATGGACTTGAGCGCATTCAACACGTCCGCATCGTTGGGACGCTGCTGCAGAACCGTTTCAAATTCGAGGATGGCTGAAGACAGTTGCCCGGACTGCATGTAGGCCTGGGCAATGCGTTTAGACGTATTAATCACGTCCTCTTCGCGCCCGAGTTTTTTGTAGGCTTCCTTGAGGATCTCAAGGGACTGACAATCGTTCGGCTGCGACTGGACAATCACCTCAAACATCTCAATTGTCTGTTTCAACTGAGACTCGTCTTCTGCGGTATTTGTCGACATGTTTTAAACGTTCCTGCCCCAAATGAGCAAGTTCACTGCCATTTATTGAAAAACCTTTAAAAGTCAAAGCGCAAGGTGCTTGGATTGAGGATTTTGCGATTCTAATCGCCCTCACCGCACAGGATTAAGACAAAAATTTATTTCCCGAGGACCAGAATGACCATTTTCGGGGAAAGTTTTTGCGTACTTGAAAAGTTGACGTTGAAACCGTAAAACTCAATCGGTGGAACCGCCAAGGCCAGTCATGTCGCCCGCGCCCGGCGAGCGAATTCTTCGCTTCGTGGGGGATAAAATCCGTTTTTCAATCCAGGACCAGGCCAATGCCGCCGCCGGGAACGGCTGGCGCGGATTTTTACGAACGAATCTCGGGCGGGCCGCGGTTCGCCGACGGGAAATCCTTCATTCCCACGCTTTAGGCGCGGCATTCGCCGATGAAAGCTGGCGTGACGTGCCGATGCAAAAGAACGGCAACGCTTGGGAGATTGAATTTCCCCTGGCGGAAACCGGTTATTTTAAAGCCAAGCCGTACTTGCTGGATTCAAATCGCTGGCAGCATTGGCCTGAGGGCCCGGATATCGGGATTTCGGTGCATCCCAATTTCACGCGAACGGCCAACACGATCTATTGCGCTTTTGCGCGCCTCTTTGGCACGACAAAGAGCATGGCCAGCACGGCGAATGAAAAACTTGAGGCGCAACTGAAACAGTTGGACGCAAAAAATTTCACCGTGATACCGCCCTCGGGCACGCTGAGGGACCTGGCGAAACAATTGTCTCATATCGTCCAAACGCTGGGCTGCCGGATCCTCCATCTACTGCCAATTCATCCCACCCCAACCACGTATGCGAGGTACGGGCGTTTCGGAAGTCCGTATGCGGCGCTGGACCTGACGGCGATCGATCCGGCACTCGTGGAGTTTGACCGGCGAACCACCGGCATCGATCAGTTTTGCGAGCTAACGCACGCGGCACATTCGCTCGGAGCACGCGTCTTTCTCGACATCGTAATCAACCACACCGGTTGGGGATCGGTCTTGCAGGAGAATTGCCCGGATTTCTTTGTAAAAGGTCCGGATGGCGCGTTTGCCAGTCCCGGCGCATGGGGCACCGTCTGGGAGGATTTGGTGGAACTTAAACAGGACAGTGTCGTATTGTGGGACAAGATCGCTGACGCACTGGTGACATGGTGCCGCCGGGGAACCGACGGGTTCCGTTGCGATGCCGGCTATAAAATACCTGTTGTGGCGTGGCAATATATTATTGCACGCGTCCAGGAGGAGTTCCCGGACACGGTTTTTCTCCTTGAAGGCCTGGGCGGCTCCTGGCAGGCCACACAAAACCTGCTCGGAGAGGGCGGAATGCAGTGGGCGTATTCCGAGTTGTTCCAGAACTATTCTGGCCGCGAAGTGGCCGCATATTTGGACTATGCGAACCGGCAAAGCCAATCGGTAGGCACATACGTCCACTATTCGGAAACACATGACAACGACCGGCTGGCCGCCAGGACCGGCGGCGCGTCCCCGCAACCTCCGCCCAATCGGGCCTGGTCTCTCCTGCGAAACCAGCTTTGCGCGCTGACCAGCCCATCCGGCGGTTTTGGTTTTACCTGCGGCGTAGAATGGCTGGCAACCGAAAAAATCAGGGTCCATGGATGCACGGGCCTGAATTGGGGGAACCCAAACAACATCGTGCCGGACCTGGCCCGGTTGAACGATCTTATATCAAACCACCCTTGCTTCTTCGACGGCGCCACCCTGACGCGGTTAAGCGCGCCGGATGACACAATTTATTTACTACTTCGTGAATCAGCGGATAAAGAAGATTCCCTTCTGGTCATTGTGAATACGGATGTAGCGCGAGACAACACCCTGGCGCTGTGTCTGGCGGATTTCAAACTTCAAATCGGCAAATTCAAATTTGATCTGTTGGGCCAGGCACTGCCGGAAATCACCACGACAAAAACTTCGGTCACTTTTAAACTAAAAGCCGGCGCGGTCCATTGCCTGGCGACCACAGGCAAGCCGGTTGGCCTGGCGGGAGAAGATTATCGTCGCGCGCGGGCGCGGGCCGCTTTTGCCACCCAGGCGCTCAATTGCGTCCTTCCCGCGGAGCAATTTTCGAAGTTCGGCTGGCAATTTCTCGCTGAACAAATTGACCAATCACCGCGCAACTTCCTGGCCGCAGCCGCAAGACTCAAAGGCGGCGAAACGCAGGAGCAATTGACTGAATGGATAGCAAAGGCCGCGCGCGATGAAACCTACCCGCCAGTGGTGACCTGGACGCTGATTGATCGCCGTCGCGTGACCCTTATACCGGCGAATCATTGGCTGTTGATCGAGGATTCAGCGCCGTTCGAGGCCGTGCTGGAAACAGACGGTTCCCGCCCGGTGCGCGCTGTGTCCATTCCCGCCGGGAAAGATCACATTGCGGTATTCGGCCCCCGCGACGTTCGAGCTGACTCGAAACTGGGTTTGCGACGGCACGCAACAGCATCGCAGGAAATCACCGCGGCAATTCGTTTTCTGCCACCGGAAGCTGAACCGTGCGCGCCGCCGTACGGACCGGCCAGCCTCACACTTCTCACCAACGGCATCGGCGGCATGGCGCGCCTGTGCGTGGACCTGGGACGGGTCAATTCTAAATACGATTGCGTGTTAGGCGCTAATTTAAATCCAAATTATCCTGTGGACCGTCACGTATTCGCAAAACGAATTCGGGTATGGGTGAATGCCGACGGATTTCTCTCCCCGTTGAATTTCACAAATGTTCGCGGATTCGAAGTGGGGCCGCCGGCCGTTTGGAATTTTGTGGCCAACGCCGGGGACGGGCGCACGGTGGAAATCATGTTGCGGGTGGAAATGCTCGAGGGAAAAAACACCGTGGTCTTTCAGTTTTTGCGCCCTGCCGCCGCGCATGCGACGGGCAAGCAACTGCCGGCGGACGCCGATGTTCGCCTCACCGTTCGCATGGACATCGAAGACCGCAACTTTCACCAGGAAACCAAACGCAACGGGGGCGCAGAGTATCATTTTTCCACGAACACTCATTTGTTGGACGCGCAAAACGGCGGATGGATTGGATTTGCTTTCACGCCGGAGAAAGACCGGCAACTGAGAGTGTTTGCCGACCGCGGAGAATTCCATCCCCAGCCCGAATGGTGCGAAAATATTCCGCATCCGGTGGAGGCGTCGCGCGGCCAGGCGCCATTTGGCGACGCCTACAGTCCCGGCTGGTTCGAGATCCCCTTGCAAAAAGGAAGCAATGCCACGCTCGCAGTGACGGCTGAACTGGATCCGGCGGACTTTTTCCCGGCAAGCCAGCCGAAACCGGCCGGCCCGAAAGCCTCGTTCGATGGCCAACTGCTGCAAGCGGCGAAACAATTTGTCGTGCGAAGGGAGGCGGGCAAGACCGTCATTGCCGGTTATCCGTGGTTTTTGGATTGGGGCCGGGATTCCTTGATTTGCGCCCGCGGATTATTGGCTGCCGGCCTGGTTGATGAGGTGGAGCAATTGCTCCTTACGTTTGCAAAGTTCGAGCAAAACGGGACGTTGCCCAATACGATTCACGGCAGTGACGTTTCCAACCGCGATACCAGCGACGCGCCGTTGTGGTTTGCGATCGTCTGCGCTGAACTGTCGCGCGCGCAGAAGCGGGATTTCTATGGCACTCTGGTGGACGGGAAGCGCACAGTTCGCGATGTCCTGGCGAGCATCGCTGAAAATTACTCCGGAAAAACGCCGAATGGAATTTGCATGGATCCGGAGTCAGGTTTGATTTGGAGCCCGGCCCACTTTACGTGGATGGATACAAACTATCCCGCCGGGACCCCACGCGAAGGTTACCCGGTGGAGATCCAGGCGCTTTGGATAGCCTTGCTGCGCCAATTGGATTCCATTGCTGAGTCCGCGGAGCAGGCCAGGTGGCGCGGCCTCGCGGAACGCGCAATGGCTTCATTCAATAACTTATTTTGGCTCGAAGACAAGGGATGGCTCGCGGATGTACTACTTGCATCAACCGGCGTTGTCGCGCGCGATGCCACAGCCAGTGACGCATTGCGAACCAATTGTCTTTTGCCGGTCAGCCTTGGGCTGGTGACGGGCAGCCGCGCGCGACGCTGTGTCGCGGCCGCGCAAAAATATCTGGTTGTCCCGGGAGCGATGCGCTCACTTGCGCCTTTGCCGGTGACAGTGCCATTGCCAGTCTTCAGCAATGCAGGTTCGTTAATTAATGATCCCGTCGAGCCGTACTGGCCGCAGTACGAAGGCGACGAAGATACACGGCGCAAACCGGCGTACCACAACGGCACAGCCTGGACGTGGACATTTCCGGTGTTTTGCGAAGCTCTCGTCCGGGCCTGGGACCTGGCGCCGGATGCGGCGGCCGCCGCCAAGAGCTACCTTGCCAGCGCCGAGGCAGTGCTGGGTGTTGGCTGCCTGGGCCAAATTCCCGAGATTATGGATGGCGACGGCCCCCACACGCAACGCGGTTGCGACGCCCAGGCATGGGGAGTGACGGAATTTTTGAGAGTGGCGAAATGGATCGATGGCCTGGCGGTTTAGTTTCCAATTTGCAATGTTAATCACCGTCCGAATCAGAAATGGCCGTGACGGCGCAGGAGGAAGTATTCGTTGACGGGATCGTCATCCGTGATTTGGACGGTCAGGTTTGGATTCGGGGTTTCCCCGGCAGTGACCTCGTGAGAAAATACCGTGCTCATGTCCTTAATAATATCCTTTGATTCGGACCATTCCAAAAGGTCGCATTTGGCTGGTTCCGGTATCCCGGCGAGCAATTCAGCCGGCGGAGGGACTCGAATCGGATCTTCCGACGCGAGGATGTGAAGCCCCCAGCCGTTGACGGAGACAAAGCAACGTACATTAGGAAACGATGCCGTTGCCGAGGCAACTACGGCCTGGCGCGTCAGCGGATCCGAACCGCCGGGATACCAGACTTGAACGATTCCGTGCGGGTTCAGATGTTGTTTGATTAAATCATACATGCCCGTGGAATAAAGAAGGCTCGAGCCGGCGGCTTCCACCGGGGGCGGCGGATCAATCACAACGACGTCGAATTTTTCCCGGCTCCTTTCCAGGTACCGGCGGCCGTCATCGATGATAATTTTACCGTTCGGATTTTGCAGGACCGTTGCCGCATCCGCGTGATAAAATCCAAAGGCCTTTGGCACATCCGGGACCAATTCAACCGCGGTCACGCGAATACCCCAGGTCAGGGCAGAACGAAATGTGGTGCCCATGCCAAAACAAATAATCAGGGCGGACTGTGGTTTTGGCTGGTGCAGGGCCAGCGGCAAATGAGCCATGTATTTGGTGCAACTGACCAACCGGGTCATCCCGACGCCATTGACCAGAAGGCTTTTTCCGCCGTCGAATTCGTCCAGCGAAATCACGGTGGCGGCGTAGTCCCGGCGCACTTCCATCCGCCTGGAAATATGGGCCGCGAGGTCGAGAAAGGTTTGCGAAAAACACAGCGCATACAGGGCAATGATCGATGCCGCCAGAATCGAACCCAGACGCAACGATCGCGACAGCGATCCCGAGCCGGCGAAGAAGAAAACAAAGAACGGCGCTCCCAGCAGGGCCAGCGCCATTCGCTCCCCCATGACCGGCAATAAAACATATGACGCGACGAGGGGACCGATAATGCATCCGGCCACGTTAATGGCGTAAGCCGCGCCTGCCCGGGATGGATCGTCTCCGGCATACTCATCCACCAAACCGGGCGTCAAATAGCCAAGCGCAGCGCAAAACGGACAGATACTCGCGAGAGTGATGATGGCGCTAAACGCGTCCAGATTGGAAACCATATTTACGATCCGGTCATCTTCGATGATGATCGGCAGGAAAACGGCAACGATCAAAACGGCCATCAATTTCGCGGACGACCAGACCGAATTGTTTTTAACATGATGGCGATACCAAAGAGAACCCGCGAATGTTGCCGCCAAATAGGCGAAAACAATCATCGCGAAGGAGTACACCTGCGTCTTCAACACGGGGGTGAAGGCGCGAGTCCAGACGACCTCCATGGCCATGGCGCAAAAGCCGGTGGAAAACAAAATCCAGCGGATCATCGGGGTTCCAACGGCCCGTGCCTGGCAATCTGACTCCGTTGCCGACGGCCTCTGGCTGCCCACGCTCTTAAAAATTTTTCTTCGTTGGCTCGCAAGGAGCATGCTGACGACGGCGATGCTAAAGTTTCCGGCCGCGGCAACGCGCAATGTGTGATGAAAACCAAACAGTTCGATAAACACGATTGCCGTGAGTAATGTCCCCATCATGGCGCCGAGAACATTCGCCGCGTATAAGAAGCTGAAACTCTTCGGGTCGTGCGTTTCGTCCTCGCGGATATAGGACATCATCAGGGGAAAGGTTGTGCCCATAAAAAAGCACCATGGAAAGATGGCCAGCGCGAGAACCAGCGCCGAGAGCCCGAGATAGGTTAATGAGTTGGTTTCGCCGCACTTCAGCAGCAGCCGTTCGCCGGAAGCGAACAGCGCCGGAACGGCAAACGCGCTTATGCCAATGACGCACTCCGCCAGCCCGTAAAAAAATGCGGCCGAAAACCCGGTCTTCGCCTTGAGGGCCGCTATCCATTTGCCGCCCGCTGCGGAGCCCAACGACAGTCCCAGCATGAACACCGAAAGCACGACTGAAAGCACCGGCGTAATGATTCCAAAAGAGGCAAACGCCAACCGCGTCCACACCACCTGGTAAACCAACCCGCAGAAACCGGAAACAAAAAACAGGACGAAGAGGACCGGAGTGACGAATCGAATTTGCCCGTTAGATTGCACCGATTGAAAATGTTTTGTTCACAAACGAAGGGCAAGCCCAATCTTTTTCTCCCGGCGGAACCACGGGCGGAGCGAATGCAGGAAAACCTTCCAACGATTTGAAGTTTTGTGTCTTCCAGCTTGATCTTGGCAGTCTTTTAAACAGACCATCACGACAGCCACGCAAAAACCACAGACGTTGGCGCGGCGTTACAGCAACAAAGCGCATAACCGCATTTGAATTCACAGTCATGAACAAAGCCCTGATCGCCTGCCTGCTAATGATGTTTGGCGCGGCGCTGGCATTCGGCCAGGATGAAAAAGTCGTTAACGGCAAATTTACGGACGGCTTGAAGGGCTGGCATACGACCGGCGACGTTCATTTACAAAAGAACGTCCAGGATGGAAGGATGGCAGCATGCATTGGCAAAGGTGGCGGCACACTGGGCCAGCGTATTAAAATCGGCGGCGGCAATCCTTTCACTCTATCCGCCATTATCCGCTCTCAGCGGACCAAGTCGTGGCTTCTGACTCTGCGTTTTCTCGACAAGCACGGCCGTGAACTCATGAGAGTGGATTCGGAAACAGACATTAAAATAACTGGACTCGATCCGCAAAAGATCGATCACTACATGCAACCGCATACGTTGACAAAGTGGGTGCAAATTCTGTTATCCAAAAAACCGGGTGACGACTCAGCAGTCGTTGAACAGGTCGGCCTGGACATGCCGGACGAAAATGCGGTTCACTTAAAGCCCGCCTGCAATTTGGACCTGGCCATGCGGCCTTTTTGGTTGCAAGGCGAGGTGCATGATGAAGCCGTTCTGATGTTATCGCAAAATGGCAAGCCGGCTGCGGGGCAATTACTTTTCCGTCCCACGCGGATTATTTCGGTGCGCGACTATGGGTTGACGACGAATTATGCGGAGGAATCGGATTACACCGTCCAGGGCCGAACGTTGACATGCACAGCGTCGACGGCCATGCCGCGAGTCCGCGACAAAGACCTGCAAAAGTGCGAATATAAATGGAATGTCATTGGCGGCAAACAGGTGATGGTAACTTACGAACACGACGATGGCTGGGCAAACCAGGTTCCTGAATACTTCGGCGACAAATTGCCGGGAACAATGAAAAAACTTCACCAGCATCGGCCACTAACGGTCGTCGCGTATGGCGACAGCATCACGCACGGTTATGGCGAAAGCCGTTTGTCGCACATTCGTCCATTTCTGCCGCCATGGCCGGAACTTTTTGTGGTCCGGCTCGCGGAGATTTTTCACGATAATAAAATTCAATTTTATAATTCATCCCAAAGCGGCGCGACTTCAGGATGGGGCAAGGACTACGCGCAGCGGATGGTTTGTTCGCTGCGCCCGGACCTGGTATTGGTTGCCTTTGGTCAAAACGATTTCTGGAGTATTTCTCCGGACCTATTCTCAACCAATATCGCTGAAATCATCCAAGCAATCCGCACCGCCAATCCAAAGGCGGAATTTATCCTGATTTCGCCACTGCGATTTGATCCAGCCTACACAACAAATACCGCGTACTGGAATGCGGTGGGAGACTATGCCAAAAGGATGAAAGCCATGACCGGGCCTGGCATTCAATTCGTGGACATGACCGCAATCAGTGAAAAGGTCTACGCTGCCAAAAAACCAAAGGATTGCATGAATGACCCACTCCATCCGAACGACTATTTCGCGCGTTGGTATGCGCAATGCGTGGTTGCGGCTTTGGAACCGTCCCGCCCGTAGTTCGGATAGCAAAAGCTAACCATTAGACAGATCGCAAACAGCCGCGGCATTGGGAAATCAGAAAGTGGCAACGATAACGGCACGGCCGATGTTGCCTGGAAGGACAATCCAATCCGCGTTCCATTTTTTCCATTCTCTGCCATTTACCTTGACGCTCGCAAGCGGCTGTTCTTGTGGAGTTCGGAATCGGAGACGGATTTCACGCGGGGGGTTTCGTTTCGGGCCTTGAAGTTTGGCGATGATGCAGTTCGCATTTGCGTTAAAGATAATTGAGGCCTTTCCAAAGCAGGTCGAAGTGTTTTCAATGCCGCAGGTTTGACCCGGTTTCAACCAGTCGCGCGGGACGGCCTGGCCAACGAGCAGGACATCGCCGTCCTCGCGAACGAAAATGTCGCGCAGCCAACCGCAAACGTTGGCTTCATCGGACGATTTGTAAACGTCTCCCAGCCAGTCTCCCATTTCCGGAAGCGCGTGCTCGGCGTTCATATGGACATCTGAAAAATGATTCAGAGCGATTGCATTAAACATGGCGCGCAAAGCCTGTTTGTCGTCGTCCCGGTAGAGATAAGCCTCCACGTCGAAAAGCAGGCACGCCTGCATTGTCATGCCCCCGCGGCCAAACCAATACTTGTCGAAATTATCCACGTGATATCCGTATTGCTCTGAAAGAAAAAGGTTGTCCTCGTAATCTTCCAAAATCCATTTGGCCCGAACAGAATTCGGATCAATGGCCCTGGTAATAATCAGGTGCATCGGGCCCTCAAGCGTTTGGCGAATCCAGCCGAAGCTGCGGCCACGACGCTGAGCATAGGACGGAATTTGCGGGACCGCCGTGCCATTCCGCAAACGCACGACCGGTGAAAGCGCGGACGCGGCCAGAAAACGATCCACCAGATTTTCATGATATCCATCGGCGGCCGCGCGAATTCGGGACGCATTTGGATCATGAATTTGCTCGAGCGCCCAAGCCGCGCCGTCGAGTCCGCGCCACGTGTAACAACTGGTTGAAAGCCAGGTCCACCAATCGCTAATGTCCTCAAGGTCTCCCGGCGGCAAAAGGCCGTTGCCCAGGTCAGGACGGCCCGCCGTCCGTGCGGTTTCACGGATGATCCAATCCGCGCCGGAAACGATATGAGGCGCAACGCGCCGCAGCCATTTTTGATCGCGAGTGAAGCGGAAATGCTGGGACAATGTCCACAGGACCCAACCCTGGCCCTGGTTATAGCCGCCGGACTCATAACCGGCTGCCCCATACAGGATGCCGTTCGTGGAATCAAAATCCCCCGGCAGACCTGCAGTTCCTTTATAATGCAACCAGGTATCCAGACATTCTTCGGCAACCTGATGATATCCGCGGCGATCGAGGTCCAGGATCATCATGCACGATTCGTTGGGGTAAACTCCGTACCTAAATGAGCCTACGCGCGCGAACCGGCTAGCGCTGCCGGGCGCGATCTCGCAATTGATCAGGAGATGCCCCGCTACGGCGCGATAAAAATGCGTCAACTCGGGCTCCGGCGTTATGAGGCGGGCGCTTTGGTCCAGGCGCAGACGCCAGTATTTGGCCACATTCCGTCGCTCAGAATTAAAATCCAACGCAGCCAGGGCATTGGATTCGGATGGCTTTGCGAGTGGAAAATAAGGCACTTTGAGAATGAACGATTTTGTTTCGTGGGCAGGCAGCGGAATGCTCCAATCCACAGGCGAAGAAACCTGCGGCACAAGGTCCGCGGAATTCTGCGCCGTGGCGCAGAGTTCGCCGCGCAACAGGCTTCCGTCCCAAATCAAGCCTTTGCTGTCAAGATTCAGGCGCTCGCTATTGGTGTTGCTCAAAATGGTGACCGGCAGGCTGGCCGTCTGAGGGAAGCCGGTCGTATTCGTGAAGTCAAAGCGGAGCATAGCGACGGCGCAAGCGTCGGGCTCGGGCGGCGGCCCTTTTGATTTGACGCCGTTTAGCGTCGTGGCGAAGGCGGTCTGGGCGACATTGATTCCGTTGCGTTCCCAAGTGGTAACGCAGATGGGAATGGACTCGTCTTCGATATGACGTTCGACTGGTTGTTCCGGCAACCCAAACTCGACCGTAACCGGCGAATCTTCCAAAGCCAGCCTGAGCGTATCATTTCCGGGAACTGACCCAATAAATTGATCCGAGATGCGAAAGGAAACATTGCCGTTGGGTTCGAGCCGAAATTTTTGGCGGGCGCCGTCTAATCCAAGCACGAAAGAGATGCGCGATTTTTTCGGCGGCATTCCATTCCACGCCGAGTGCCAGGTTTGCTCCGGCATTTCTGCAACACGCTCGTACAGCGTCTTTTGTCCGGCACGATGGACATCTCCGGCAACTGTTTGATAATCTCGGCGATCACTTTCAGGAAGAATTGCCGCGCCATATTCGGGCAGATAAAGCGCACCCTGTTTCAAATCGTCGACCCTGAACGTAAAAACATCGGCGCCATTCGTGAGAGTGATGAGTGTCCGATCAAACGTATTCAAATTGCTGCTGACGACGGTTTCGATGCGCAAGATCGACGCGCGTCCGTCGGTTTTCGCGCCGAGGATTCGCCCGTTGAAGGCCGTTGCCTGGAAGTTAAAAGCGGTCGGTCTTTTCCACACCACACGGACGGTGCGATTGGCAACTGTGGAATCCGTGAGCGCACGTATTTGTAATATCTTCGGAAGCGGTTCGCCGCCTGCAATTCGAAGTTTTAGCGTGAACCGGCCAGTTGAGGAATAGTTTGTCAACTGCCGATACTCCCGGGCGTTGATGGGCTCAAATGTGAATAGAATGGAGTTGCCGGAAGTCGTTTGTTTGGTATCGGCAATGCGCCAGCCGCCATTGTACCAATCGCCAAGTTCCATCCAGCCTGAGAAGCCGCTGCCGAGTGCGTGGTCCCTGGGCAGATATTGTTGAGGCCAGTCACTGCCCCAATATTCGACGTGAACTTTTGCGCCGGGGGGAGGCGGCGTGGCAAAGTCCACAATAACTTCATGAATGTCTCGTGGATCGTCCCATTCCAGACCGTCGCCTTGCGCTAAAGGCACGCCGAAAGGAGCCGCATCAAATGGGCGCGATGACAAATCCTGCGCCAATACCGGCACGATCGCAACGAACGCGACGAAAAAATAATATCCTGTTTTCGTGATGATGGCACCCCAGTGAACCAAGACGTTTCCGTTGCATCAATAGTCCAATCGAGCTATCGCAGCAAATCGGAATAGACATTTTCCCGGCTCCGGCCGAAACTTGGGAACCCGATTTATCACATGGCGCCACCGCATCAGAACCAGGTCCATTCCGTCGTCCAGCGGCTTTGCCTGGAAGCAAACGACGCGTGGGAACAGCAGGATTATCAGAGGAGTATTCGTTTATTCGGGCAAGCCGCGCGGAAGGAACCGCTCAACCCAACGCTTCTGCTGAACCTCGCGCTTGCCTATGGAAAACGGTACGATTTTCCTGCGGCCGAACGCTGCATCGAAAAGGCCGTGCGCATCTCAAAAGATCGCGCTCAAACTCTCGCCGATGCAGGCCAAATCTGCCTGGAATTCGCCAATATTGACATGGCCATCCATTGTTTCCAGCGCGCCAGCCGCAACAACGACGTTTCCATCGGTTCGCTTATTAACCTGGCCGATATTTTTATTCGGGACAAGCGCCTGCACGAAGCCGCGGAATTGGTTGAACGCGCCGGAACGATCGATGGCAAAGACCCGCGCGTCCACCTGGAGACCGCGGTCCTCAGGCGATTGCGGGGCAACGCGGATGAGGCCGAGTCGCTTCTGCGTGAACTGCTGGCCGATCCCAGGGCCGATGCGTCCGCCCGCATCCGCGCTTTATATGAACTCGCGGGAATTCTTGACCAGAAAGGCCAGTACGACGACGCGATGACCGCGTTGCTTGAGGCCAAGGCGCTCATGCGTCCTCATGCGGCATCGCAATCTGCCGTCCTCGAACACGTCCAAAGCCGCGCCCGGGAAATGGAAGAGAACATCACCGCCGCGGTTATGGATCGTTGGCGCGCCGACGCCGGCAAATTAGGGCCGGCGCGGCGCATCGCCCTGCTTTGCGGCCATCCCCGTTCAGGCACGACCCTGCTTGAGCAGGTGTTGGATGGCCACAGCGACATTACCAGCGCCGAGGAAACCAAGCTGATGCATGACGATGCGTACCTGCCATTGATTCGCGATTTTCCCGAAGGAACCGGGATCCTCGAATCACTTGACTCCGTTCCGCTCGAGGTAATCCGTCGCGCTCGCGAAAACTATTTCCGCTGCATGGAAATGTTTCTCGGCCGGCAAATCGGCGGACGGCTTCTATTGGATAAAAATCCGGGAATCAATTTGTTGATTCCAATGGTAGTGCGGGTTTTTCCGGAGACAAAGTTTCTCATCGCCTTGCGCGATCCACGGGACGTCATTATCAGTTGTTTCATGCAGGCGTTGCCGCCGACGCCCATCAGCTCGGCATATCTGAGCCTCGAAGGCACGGTGAAACAGTATGCCAACGTGATGGGATTCTGGCTGGATATGCTCCCGCGCATGGGAAACCAATGGCTGTATGTTCGCTATGAGGACATGGTAGCGGACTTGCCGGAAGTGACGCAGTCGGTCCTGGGTTTTTTGGGCGTGGGATTCGAGGAGAACGTCCTGAAATTCTATGAACACGCCCGGTCCAAACGCGTGAATTCGCCCTCCCGGGACGATGTCCGCAAACCGCTTTATAAATCAGCCGTCGGCCGGTGGGAACACTATCGAAAGCATCTCGAACCCTTTCTGCCGGCCTTGGACCGATTCGTAAAAGCCTTTAATTATAAATGACTTTCCAATGAACCCGCCGGGGCCCAAATTCGCAAAAACAACGCAAGCTGCTGGAGGATAGAACGTTGAACCCAATATGGGCTTGTGTAGTCCAATTGAGCTATATCCAAGATATCTGAGTTATGCTATTAATAGTCAAACCCTATGCAAAGCCGTAGGACTCAACCTATAACCTAAACAAGACATCTCCGCCTGGAGCACTCATTATGAGAAGCCATTTCCTGCCCGCCTCAACCGGAACCAAAACCATAAGAAACCAAATTCTCAGTAGCGCGGCCATAGCCTGCGCAACCGGGGTGACAGCGCTCATGCCGAATATCGGCGCGGCCCAGGTCGCCTACGACAGCGCGGGCAATTCAACCTATGGTTCCGGCTGGTCGGCCGGACAAAACGGGGGATCTGGTTTTGGCGCCTGGAGCTTTGACGGCACGACCTCACCGGGCGGTGTTTCCGACCCGGGCGGGCAACAGGAGATAAGCAGCGCGGGCGCCATTGGAAAGGCATGGACGCTCTACAACCTGACGCCCGGTTCCGGGCAGGGGTCGGGGATTAGCGATGTCGGCCGGTCCATTTCCGAGGCGGGCGGCCTGCAAATAGGCCAAACCTTTGAAACCGTCCTGCAAAATCCGTCGGTATCGGGCGGATATTATACCTACACAGGATGGGACATTTTATTTGGCAACAATACCGACAACAATGCGGCCGGCAACAATACCTCCGCGATCCGGGCACAAGTTTTCAATTACTACAATAGCGCTCAAAATTGGTCGATCAACGATTCGACGTATAGCAGTCATTCGCACGCGACATCCATGACCGGCCCGACAACGGCAGCCGCGGGTGTAAAACTTGACCTCACGCTGACCTCAGCGACAACCTATCAACTCACCATGACCCCGCTGAACGGCGCCGCTTCCTATACCCTGGACAGCACGTACTCCGGGCCGATTAACTACATCAATTATCGGTTGTACAACACGGCTTCAAGCGGTCCGAGTGACGTGGCAGACAACTTCGGAATCAGCTATATGGAAATTCAGGCGGTACCCGAGCCGGCCAGCGTGGCGCTGTTCGGGATGGGACTCAGCGGACTCTTCTTT
>DASYZW010000597.1:0-1615 GCA_035945915.1 Verrucomicrobiia bacterium
TTCGTTGCAACCATTTCCGGCTCGTCCGACCATAAAAGCGCTCAATTTGCCAACGAAACAGCACTTTTTAAATCAGCGACGTTGCCGTTTTCAATTTCGTTGCAGTCGGCAAACCCTAGACACACGAAATCTGCAACGAAAACAGTGTTTGCGGCAACTCCCCACATTTCTCGCAATTCTTTCCAATCCGGAATTATTAACCTGGTCATTCGATCCATTCCGTCCAAAAAGCGCCTCGTTTCCGTTTCCCGTTCGCTGAACCATCAAATCCCCAATAAAACCGCACTTTTTGCCTCCAAAATGGCTTCGTTTCCTCGTTTCTTTTCCTACACAAAAAAAATGTGCACTTGTGGAAGGACGGTAGTTCCAGGAAAGCAAAGTTGCGCCGTGACACTCGCCGTATGTGAAACAGGTTTGATTGCCCGTCAGCGTGGGGCAAAGGAATATCGAAGAAAAGTCCGAACGTTTCCCGAAAACGCCATGGGCGAAGAAGTTGCGTCACCATCGACAAATCGTTTCCATGAAATGATGGAGTTGCTTGATACTCTCCGGAGTTGGCCACGAAAGGAGCGCTCCGTAAACGAATATAACGACCACGCCGACAACGACGAAGAGCAAATCCATATGGCCGGGGTTCGGACGACCGCACCCGGGACAATGCCGGTGCCAAAGCTGCCGTTCTGACCCACAATCGCCACAGGGTCTTATAGGGCTCATGTATCCGATTTTCCAATGTCCCAATCGAGTTGGCAAGCTTGCAATGCTGCCTGGGTTATTTTGCGTGCATTTTTGCAGCGGCTGCTTCAAGCCTTTGTTGCGGCCCGGAAGACCGCCATCTACCCGGGGCCAAAATTTGATTTGCGCATCCGGCCATTGCATGAAAACATTACTGTTCGACTTGAATTGAAAATCATGACGCAGACGAAGAATTCGACCGAATCACGGATTGTTGAGACATTCCGCAATGCCGATGGTTCCGGCCAGCCCAAATGGCTTTTGGCTTTCCGCAATGCCGGCATCTCCACCTTTGCTGAACTCGGCTTTCCAACGCTCCATGACGAAGACTGGCGCTTTACCAATGTCGCCCCTATCGCAGCTTTGCCATTTCAGCCGGCCCGCGCGACCGCCGTCAACGGCGCCGAAAGCGGCCTATTGAGCCGTGCGGTTTTTGCCGCTTTGTCCGGATGCCGTCTCGTTTTCGTAAATGGATTCTTTTCAGCAAAATTATCCCGCATCCAGGGTCTTCCCGGCGGAGTGATCGTGGACAGCCTTTCCGTCGCGCTGGCCCGCGACGCCGCTCTTATCGAAAAACATCTTGGCAAATACGCGAGAACTTCGGACAACGCCTTCGCCGCGCTCAACCAGGCATTTTTTTCTGACGGCACGCTCATTTATGTTCCCGATGGCGTTGAAATTGCCGAACCGGTTCAAATAGTCTATATCTCATCCACTAAAGAGGCCGGTCAAGCCATCCTGCCGCGCAATCTCATCATTATGGGGGCAAATACCAGGGCCACGATCGTTGAAAGCTATTTGAGCAGCGGCGATGCGGTCTCGTTCACCAACGCCGTCACCGAAATTGTCGCCGGCGAGAACGCCGTCCTGGAGCATGTCA
>DASYZW010000598.1:0-12389 GCA_035945915.1 Verrucomicrobiia bacterium
CCGCTGACAACGACGTCTCCCTCGTCATTCGCGAGATGATAGGTCCCGTCGGTCTGGACTTTTTCGCGCAGCGCCTGCGTCACCGCATCACCCAGGCGCGGTTCGAGGGTCTGGTTGTTAAACGGCACGATCTGTACGGACTTATCGCCGGCAATTTGGTCATTCACTGGCCCAAGGCGATAGCCCGCGCAGCCGACGGCAAGAACAGTGGCGGCAAAGAGGGCCGGGACAAACGCGAAACGCATTTTCAATTTTCGGATACGTGCAGGCGCGGTTTAAGGACTTCAATGCGCCGGCGCGCCGTTTCCGCATAGGATGAATTGGGATCCAATTGCAATACCTGATTGTAATAAATTGCGGCGCCGTCCCATTTGTGGCTCTTTTCGTAAAACTGCGCGACTTCAAACGCCCCATGGACCTGCTCTGATTTGAGGTCGACAATGGCCTTTTGTGCCTGCGGCACGCGTTTGTCATCCGGAAACAGGGTGAGGAAATCTGTAAACGTCTCGATCGCCTGCTCAGCTGTGCCCTGGTCGTATTCGGCCGTGGCAGCCTGTTTGCGATACGAATCGGCCTTGCGATACACAGCGTCGGCGGCGATTGTTGGTTGATCGTGATATCGGTCGGCAGCGAGTCCGTAGGCCGCAACGGCACTCTCATAATCCCCCTGCTTTTCGCGCGCGACCCCGATGCGCAATTGCGCATGGGGCGCCACATCGCTGTACGGGCCGTTCGTCACAATGTTGTCGAACATGTTTGCCGCGGTGTCCATGGACGGGAAAAAAGGAACAACGTTCCATAATTTTGTCCATTCACCGCCCAAAAATCGATTTGCGATAAGATATTGCCGCCAAATGACCTCTTCGTAACGCGGGCTGTTGGGATACTTCTCGATAATTGCCTGGTAAGATTTGAAAGCCTCTTCGTCCTTGTGCTTCGCCTCAAGACAGCGGCCCATAAGATACTCGGCGTCCGGCGCATAATCGGACAGCGGCCACATCTGCACCACTCGAAACGCGGCGCGCAAGGCGTTCGCATAATCACGCTGCCTGAAGAATTGCTCAGCCACTTCCAACTGTTCCCGCGCGCGGGGCCGTTGCCAGTTTAAGGTTTGCCCGGGGAGTTCGTAATACCAGCCTTCGCCCGGCGTATAAACCAGCGGCGCCGGAGAATAGAGCGGCAACAATACCACTGCCATTGCAACCAAAAATATAGCGGCTCGTCCATAACGCATAGAGGCACGGTAACAGATCAAATTCGAAGGAAAAAGGAAAAAGGATTTCGGAAACATTCGCGAGCGAACTGATTCCGGAAGGGCACCTCAGGAGCATTCAGGAATGAGATCTGATTTTCGCTGCGGCCCAAATTACAAATCTGACAAGCCCCGAAACGCCTGACGTTCCCCATCCGCAAAAACCAAAAGCGGATGGGAAATCGGTTAACAGGCAATCGAAATCCCCAATGGGGCTACTCCAGAACCCGGTTCGAAACTTATCGTTTCAACAACCCAGGCGCGCGGCGAAGTGCTGTGACCGGGCGCAACGCAAAGCCCAGGATAAGTGCCATGCCGGCAGTAAATAGCGTCAGAAATGACGGCTCAGGCACAACCAGCGTCGGCGAAAACACTCCGGTACTGTCACCGGAGACTCCCTGGCTAAAATCAATCCCGCCTACGTACGCAACCGATTCTCCGGAGGGCGCTGTAGTAATTGCGGTTGGCGACGATGTACTAACAAACGTGAATGTGGCGGACGCATCCGGAGCCAGGGCCGTGCCCGTGCTGTTCACCCATTTGATTGAGTTGCCGCTCACCATATTGCCCCAACTCAAAGAATTACCCGGAGTCGCAGGAACCGATGGCAGGTTATTGCCACTGGTGGTCCAACCGTACCAGAAACTGTTTAGATCGAGCGTGGCACCGGTGTTGAATAAGGTAATCGTGTAGTCGTAATTGGCGCCCGCCTGCGCGTATGAAATGGTGGCGCTGGCGCTTTGAGCATGGACGGAAACCGCAGAAACACCGAGGCCGGCTGCAAGGGCGATGGCAAGCCGCGCGGAAAATGAAGCATTAGTCATATTGGTCCTTTATTATTTTACGTTTTTTAAACGCCGAGTCCTGGCGTTTGGAATGTGAGGCTCGACCAAAGAAAAGGTTCCAATAAAATTTAATTTTTTGAAATCCGCCCACGCCGTCGCCAACCCAAAACGGCCCGAGAGAATGCGAAGAAAGTCCTTTGACTTGGAATTAAAAGGAGACGGAATGACCACGGACTCCCTCAATCCGGATCAAATCAAAACTGCAACGTCTGGATTTCGGCTGCCTGCGCGCCGATTTAGCTCTTTAACCTCAATGCAAAATGGGCAGTGCGTTTACCCAGCGCTTCACCGGTCATTTTATCCGCTTCATTCGGCGCCACATCGGGCGGTTCCTGGCGAGCCTGGCCCATCGCGCCGCTGAAGCTCCCGAGACGATTTATGCCGTTTTCCTGCATGGGCATCTCTCCAAGCCCCACCCAGATCATCCCGTGTTGCATCGCCAGCCTGAAAAAATAGTCTAACGTATGAAGTTTGTCGCCGCTGGGACTGCTGGAGACTGTAAAACCGGAAGCAAGTTTGTCCCGCCATGCTCCGGTAAACCATTTGGTGCTGGAAGCGTCGGCGAATGCCTTGAATTGTGCCGCTACACCCCCCATATAGGTCGAACTCCCGAAAATAATCGCGTCACTGGCGTCGAGCTTCGCCATCACGGCGTCATTTTGATATCGCCCTTTGATAATGTCATCACCGCCGATAGCAATGAGTTCGCTCGTGACTCCGGCAACGGATGTCGCGCCTTTGTGAACAGCCTCGGCCAATTTGGCAGTATGACCGAAACCGCTGAAATAGATGATAGATACTTTAGCCATAAAGTTTTGACTATATGAAGAGCATTGACCGGGGTCAATCAAATCAGACCCGGCGTGTCACCCCGGTCAAGCTCAATTCAGATCAAAAAACAGGACTTGCGATGGTTTGCTCGCTGTAAAAGTCAAGCTAGTCTCCCGGCTGACCGCCGCAGCATCACCACCCTGGAGGGCCTTGCCATTCAATGTCAACTCGCCTTCCGCCACATGGATCCACGCATTGCGATTATTCGCCAGTGCATGCGTGACCTGCTGGCCGGGATCGATCTTCGCCAATAATAGATCAGCGTCCTGATGGATGGAAATGGAACCATCGCGTCCGGTCTTGCTCGCCACCAGATGGAACCTGCCGTGAGCCGCGTCGCGCAGGGATTTCTCCGCATAGCGGGGCTTAACGCCGATTGCATCGGGCATGATCCAGATTTGGAGCAAATGAGCCGCCTCAGTTTGCGATGGGTTGAATTCACTGTGGCGTACCCCGCTTCCGGCCGCCATATACTGCACTTCCCCGGCGCGAATAACCCGGCCGTTCCCCATTGAATCTTTATGCTCAAGCGAGCCGCTCAGCATATAAGTGATAATTTCCATATCCTTGTGCGGATGCGTGCCAAAACCCATTCCTGGCATCACCAGGTCGTCGTTAATGACGCGCAGGCTCCGAAACCCCATCCATTGCGGATCATAATAGTCCGCGAAACTGAATGTGTGATACGTGTCCAGCCATCCGTGTTCGGCATGGCCCCGTTCATTTGATTTTCGTATTGTCATCATGGAAAGACTTTAGCGCACATGCCTCCAGTTGGGGAAATACCATGTTTTTTGGGTGAGCATAACCATAAAGCATAAGCGCTTGCCTGAACCGCTGTATGCTGAATCGCCCGTAAACCTCGGCAAACTCCGTTTCAAACATCAATCAGGCAAACTCCACAAGGAGCCGGGGGCCCGACCCGGGCTCCAGTCCGAAAAATGTCCCAATTCTGTCATGTAAATACTGGAGAATTCTCTGATGTTTGTGATAGAGAATTGGATGTTGCACAATGATAGGTCTTTGTGAATGCAAACAAAATTCGCGATTTTTCTTGATTTTATTGTCATTTGACGGTGTAATGGACGCAGAAGTTGCAAAAGCCCATTAAGCTCTCATAGCGTTATTATCGCTTGAGGACCTAATGTCCTAAAAACGAAGCTAAAACGATTTGAAAATCCGGCAGAGCAAGGAAAAATACCATTAACGCTTTCTCGATCCGATCATGGATGCACAGGGGTGGTTTAATTGGAGCTTTCTCCGGTTTCTTGTTCAGCGTTTCAACTCTTCAGAATCAGGCTCAAACGTACAATCTTAATGTTCAAAACACCGCCGTTCAGGTTAATCTTGCGGGAGGGATTTCAAGCTGGACGCTTAACGGTATAAACGAGTTAAACCAGCAATGGTTTTATTACAGCGTTGGCGGCAGCCCGGTTAATTCGATTGACACAATTTCTCCATGGTCGAGCCCGACGTTGGGCGGCCAGGTAGTATTTGGGACCCTGGTCAATACGAACTTAACGGAAACGTATGCCAATTCGACCCTGAGTGTAAAAACCAAGTACACGCTTGGGGAGAATTCGTCCGGAGCAACATTTGGCACGGCAATCACTTTGGAAAATCTCTCCAGCACTTCTCAAACGTTCAATTTCTATCAATATTCGCACTTTGGCTTGGGCGGTTCATCGTCAGGTCAGAATGCTCAATTCCTTGGAACGGCCAGTCCTTACGAAATCACACAGGCAGGCAATGGTGCTTTTCTGACCGGCACACTGACTGCGCTGGCTGGGGGAAGTCCAGGTACGACCGAAGAAATTGCGGGTGTTTATAACGGGACGCAATTCGGCCTTGAAAATGGTAACGCCGCACCGAATTTCACCGACACCAGCCTGAGCGCGACCGGGAATGTAGATTTCGGGTATGAATTCACTGCTACTCTTGCGCCGGGCACAAGCCTTAGCATCAGCGAAATCCAGTCGGTGCCCGAACCAACTTCACTGGCGCTGATTTCGGCAAGCCTGCTCAGCCTTGGCTTCGTGCGCAAAAGCGCGTCACGATTCTCGAAGAAACAATAAAAACTTTCCTAATAGATTCTCCGCGTTAACGTCCAGAAAGTCACGAATATGAAAACTCAACTCAACATCTCAAGCGGCCTCCGGCGTTTGGCGGTCTGCGGTTCGTTGGCAATTTCAGGGGCGCTATTGCTGCCCGGCGAGGTCAACGCCCAAATTGTTACAATGGACAATGGTGGGTCCACCGCCACAGTAAACCTTGGCAGCAGCGCGGGAATGGATAATTGGAGCGTGGGGGTTGGCGCGAATATGCAAAACCAGCTAAACCAGCAGTGGTTTTGGTATTCGGTCAATGGCGGGGCTGTGCAATCGATCGACACGATTGCCAATTCTCCGGGAGGGTCGTTGTCCTATAGCCTTAGCCCCGACCAAAGCACATTAAACGCCACGTACCAGAACTCGACTCTGGCCGTTGCCATTCAATACCAACTGTCAGGCGGGGGCGCCGGCTCGGGCAGCGCAGACTTAAGCGAATCCATTACAGTTGTGAACACTGGCGCTTCCGCGTTTAATATCAACTTTTTTCAATACTCATTTTTCAATCTGTTGCAAAACGACCAGAACACCGTAAACATTCTCGGCAACCCGGGAGCATTCACGTCCATTTCCCAAACCACCACTGGTGGCGGTAACGGAATCGTGGAAGTTGTCGAACAACCATTCGCAAATTATGCAGAAGCCGGCGGTCCCGCGACCGTGATGGCTGACATGACGTCAGGCAATCCGTTGACCGACGCAACATCTGCCGGGCCAGGCGATGAAGCATGGGCATTCGAATGGACAGCAACTGGCGTCGGAACGGGCGTTAACAACGCGCTGGACATCTACAAGGACAAAAACCTCTCCATTCAGCCGGTTCCAGAGCCTGGGACAATGAGTTTGGTTGGGCTGGGTCTGGTTGCCTGCGGTTTTGTCCGTCGGACCATGAAACGGAACGTTTGATTAGTCTCCTGCCGGTCGTCGCACGGTTAACCCTTTATAATCGGCGTTTTACGCCTGGATTTTCGCTGGCTGCAAAATCAAGAGAGCGGGCCGGTCATTGACCGGCTCTTTTTTTAATCCGCATTTGAGTTTATGGCTAGTGTATGTGTGCGGTCGCCGGGCCGTATTCTCCGGGGCTTTCTTGTAGCCGTTATTGCCCATTTGGCATTGAATGTCCACGCGGGCGGCAGCGGCTTAAATACGATCGTGGTGGCGAACCAGGCCAGCTCAAACTCCTGTATCCTGGCAAATTACTACTGCCAACAACGTCAGGTTCCTCCGCAAAATCTTCTGTACGTCAATTGGCAGGGCGGAAACACCCTCTGGACGAGTAATGACCTGCAAACAAACCTGGTATCTCCTATGCTGAATATGCTGGCAGCCCGGCAACTCACCAACCAGGTTTCCTACATCGTGCTCTCAATGGATATTCCGTTTCAAACCAGCGACGGGTCCACTATCGATGGCACAACGTCTGCCTTATTTTATGGCCTGCGGCTCGGTAACGGAACCGATCCTCTTGGTTTTACGAATAGTTACGCTGCCAGTGAAGGCATCTTTAACCAGGATGCACCATTGGTCGGAGCGCCTGGCTATTCCTTTTTGACAACGATGATCACCGCCGATTCGCTCGCTCAAGCCGAACAACTCATAAACCAGGGCGTAGCGGCCGATGGAACATTTCCGCAATTTCCGGTGGTTTTGGACAAAAGTTCAGACACCGCGCGGAATATTCGATATCTATCCTTCGACAACGCGATTTTTAACGTAAATCTGCTGGGCGTGTCGTCCGTTTTACAAACTAATACCGATTCAATCGATTGGCCGGCGGGTTGCATGGGTTACGAAACCGGGACCGCGGATTTCAGCGTACCCGCCGGAATATTCTCTCCCGGCGCCATCGCCGATAGCCTGACTTCGTTTGGTGGCATCATTTTCGGGAGTAATGACCAAACCAATGAACTCGCCTTTATCGACGCCGGCGCGTCAGGCAGCTATGGTACCGTCTCGGAGCCTGAAAATGATACCCAGAAATTTCCCAATCCCCAGGTCTACTTTTATCAGGCCCGCGGATTCAGCCTCGCGGAAAGCTATTATCAAAGCATCAACGCGCCCTTTCTGGGTCTTATAGTCGGCGAACCGCTGTCGGCGCCGTTCGCGCGTTCGGGATATGGGCAATGGGGCACCAATGTGCCGAACGCCGTCCTGAGCGGCACTACGAACCTTGCCGTCACATTCAATGCTCACGACCGGAACCGGCCACTGGAACAGGTGGATCTATTTGTGGACGGCGTTTACAACACGACAATCATAAATGTACCCCCAACCCCCGGCAACTTGCTCACTGCAAACCTAAACGGCTATCCAATCTCCTATAACGTGCCCACAAATGCCACACTGGCTACAGTGGCAAATGGGCTGGTCGCCGAAATTAATGCGGCTACGAACGCGACCCTGATTACAGCCACGGCATTTGGAGATCGTATCCAACTGCAATCCATCGCCATGAATTCGGCGGCTGCGCCCTTTTACGTAACCGCAAGCACACCGACGGGCACACCTGGCGTTACCTACAGCGTCAATTATTTGCCCGACACTTTCCCTCCCCAAATGACGGCGGGTGCGGTAAATCGAAGCGGCGCCTATACGATGAAAGTAGGCATTCCAGACGATCTGCCGTACGTCATGCTGGCCTCAACGAATTTATTGACCTGGCAACCGATCTTCACGAACGATACACCCGGTCTTTTGAACTTTACGGACTGGGATTCAACGAACTATCCGGCCCGATATTACCGGATGTCATGGCCAGCTCCACAGGTACCGCAGGTATCCGCGCCAAAGGTTTTAGCCGGCGCCTTCCAGATGCTCGTGACTGAACCGGATAGCGAGCCATGGGAGGTTCAAACATCAACTGACCTGGTCAATTGGAATTCCATTTTCACGAACCTGGCCGGGGGAACAATAAGCTTTACGGATACCAGTGCTGCAAGCCTGCCAGGCCGCTTTTACCGCACAGCCGTGGTCACTCCGCCCGCTCCCGCGCTAAGCGTGGTAAATACTCTGACAAATCTGACGCTGGTTCGGATCAGCAACGCGACCTTGCCTTATACAGTTGGAATTTCGACCAATTCAGGCCAATGGATACCGTTGGCAACGAATTTTGCCATCGGACAAATCCAAACCAGCGCCTCCAGTGCCGTCGGCGTCGGCAGCGGTCTTTCAACCTACTTGACCGCTGCCCAGCCCCAATTAATGCCTTCACAGGCGCTCGGCATGCAAAGTTACACGGTCATCAGCAACATTCCGCCGACCAATGGCTGGATGCAATTCACCTTCACCAAGACCAACGGCCAGGTCGTTGCCATTGCCATTACCAACCAGGCCGCGCAAAATTCCGTGGCGCTCGCCAACGAGATGATCAACGCCATCAACTCAAACTCCGCACTTGAAGGGGGCGACGGTGTGCAAGCGCAGGATTTTGTGGCCATTCCAGGGATGGTTTCGTTCAATATTTACGCCCGGAGTCCGGGTCTCGCCCCGGCGCAGCTTCAGGTACTGTCGCAAGCCGCAAATAAAATTTATATGACTACCGGGAAAAGCACTCTGACTGCGAACCTTTCCAATCTGGAACCCCGCAACCACCTGTATGTCACAGCGGGAGCATCACGATTGGCACTGACGTTTCCCTTTGTGACCACCAACTTTGCCGACGGCTATCACCAATTGACCGCAGTCGCCTACGAAGGCAGCAGCATCAGAACTGAAACCCAAACAACGGTGTCCATCCAAATTCAGAATAGCTCCCTGGATGCAACCATAACACTATTGAATGTGACCAACTCGACGGTCCCCTTAGGAGGCTCCTTTCAGGTCCAAGTCAACGCCAATACCAACAATGTCAGCCTTGTCACGCTTTATAGCAACGGCGGACCATTTGCTGCCGTGACGAATCAATCCACAGCCACATTCCAGATAGCCGGGACAAATTTTTGGAACGGCCAAATCCCGTTTTATGCGATTGTCCAGACGTCCTCCGGCCTGCAATATCGCACGCAGGTTCAATGGGTAACTATTACGCCGTAAGCATTTAAAGTTGAACAATTGCATGGACTGGAACGATTTCTTAAGCGATTTCCCGGACCCCAAGCCGCCCGTAGTCGATGTGAAGGCCGAAAACCGATGGGACGCAATTGACGAATTGTTGGATCAACTTGTGGCGCACAAGCGAATTAGGCTCGAGGATAGAGAAGCGATTGCGGCGAGCGTTAAAAAGCGCGAATCGTCAATGACCACTGGAATTGGATTTGGCATCGCCATACCCCACGCTTCGACCGATTTGGTTTCTCAATTTGTCGGAATTATCGGCCGCTCAACGCGCGGAATCCAATTTGACGCTTTAGATCTCAAACCAGTGAGACTTGCGATGCTATTTCTAGTACCAAAGGGCAAATTCCAGGAACATGTCCAGGTTCTGGCCAACATCGCCAAATTACTGCACAAAATGGGTCCTGGCGGGCAAGGCACTAAGTGAAGCGTCGTTTAGCATTGGAAGTGTGCGTCCATTCGTGCAATCCATGGCAGTACCCATTATGCTCTCGTCCCGATGGAACTGCGTCACCTTCGCTATTTCGTCGCCGCGGCAGAGCAGGAAAATGTTTCCCGCGCGGCGCTCAAATTGCACGTCTCACAGCCGGGCATTAGCCGCCAAATTCACGACCTCGAAGAGGAAATTGGCTTTCCGCTTTTTGAACGCAGCGCCAGGGCATTGAAATTGACTGCCGCGGGACGGAAGTTCCTGGACGAAGCGCGCGCGGTCCTGAAAAGGGTCGACGAAGCCGTGAATAATGCCCGCGCCGTCGCGATTGGCGCGAACGGCGAAATTCATGTCGGCTATGCGCCATCGTTGACAATCCAGATTTTGCCGCGGGCGCTTCGGGCGTTTCAGGCAAAGTTTCCTGGAGTCCGTGTTTTCCTGCACGATTTGTCGACGGAGGAGATGATTGCGGGCCTGCGCGCGGGACAAGTACAGGTGGCGCTGATGGTTCGCCCCCAGCGCAAAATACCAGGGGGGTTGCGCTTTCAGGAATTGGCGCGCTATCCGATTTGCGTTGCGCTTCCGCTGAATCATCCCCTGGCAATCTCCAAATCATTAAGCTTCAAGCAAGTCGAGAAAGAGCCATTGATCGCATACAGCCGACGCGACTACCCCGAATACCACGACATGCTGGAAGAACAGTTCGGCAAACATAAACCGCGTATCGCCGAAGAGCATGACAGTGTGACCAGCATCATTGCAGCGGTAGAATCCGGACGTGGTATTGCCCTCGTGCCGCAGTGCGTGCAAAGCCTGGCCGGGCAACGCGTGATGCTGGCGCCACTGGACCCTTCGCCCATTCTGATTCCCGTCGGCGTCGCGTGGAAAGATGGGGCTGGAGTTGTGAAGGAGTTTGTCGCTGCCGCGGCGCAAAAATTGACGGACGCTTAGGCTAGTTCTCGCGAATTCGAAAGAACTGTTGGCTCTCGATAAAAGGAACCTTATATGGCGGAGTGGCGTTTGTGATATCGATGAAAGGCCCGCCAACATTGGTCGCCATTTGCAGCACACCGTAGTTCCAGGTCAGTTTCTTTGTAAAGCCAGCTAGATTGGTGAAGCTCAATCCGGATGGCGGCAGCGAAATCCCCGCCAGGTAGAGCATTTGGACCTGGCTTGCGCTCAAGGCATCATGGTAAATGGCCACGTCTGCAATATAGCCGGGAAACTGCTGATCGAATCCGGCGGAAGGCTTGCTTGACCTGGCCCCTATCGACATGGGTGTTTCAGAGGAATTGGTAATTCCACTCGCACCAGGTATTGCGACACTCGACGCGAGCGTGCCGTTTGTGTACAATTGCACCGCTCCAGCAGCTTCATCACATACTCCCACGAGATGATACCATTGGCCACTGCTGCTCAGGGATAAAGTTGAATTGGCATTAAAGGCTGCGCCCGCCGCGTTTCGGACTGAAAACCGATAACAATCGCCTGCGCCGGCATCCAAAGCGTACTCCTCCTGATAATAGTAACCCTTGGCCGCAATCGTCGGCGTATTCAAGCCATTGTTGCCGGTGGAATTGACCCATGCGGAAACCGTAAATTCAGCGTTCGAACCATTCGGCGTCGAAAAATCCGCCCCGAAAATATCAAAAGCACAACTATTGGCCGCGGCCACAATGCCAAACTGTGCCGATGTGGCCGAAGGATCTGTCAGAGCGTCGTAACTCATCTGTCCAAGGAGGGCGTTGGTATAAATACCATTATTGCCGCCAACGTAATCGTAGGAGACGGCGCCATCGTCGCCGCCACCCTGCTCGACTTCGTTCAACGGCCAAAAGCCGACGGGCGCCAAGGCCAGCGCCGCACAGGGATACGACATTGTGGGCGCCTGGACCACTGACACCGACCATGTATTAGTCGCCAAACCGGCGGCATTGCTCACCACACACTGCAGTGAGACCATACCGCTGATCGTGGACGGCATGTAAGCCGGGTTGGTGGCGCCGGCGATAGCCGCGCCATTGGCATACCATCGATAGTACAGAGGGACATTCCCTTGGGCTGAAACAGCGAAAGCCGGAGTTTCTTTCGCATAGAGCATTATGTTCGTGAAGCTCGATGGCGATTCACTGACGATTTGCGGGGCGGCCACATTCGTCGCCAGGACAAACGTCGTCACCGAATTGGCTGGAATTGCCTCGGTAAATTGCCCGTTGACTACGAGCGGCGAAGGTAAAGTCGCCAGGTTCTCGCCAGACGCCGTTTGCGTGACAGACAACTGCCAGGGCTCAGACGAGAAATCGTTTAGGTTATAGGTTACGTTGAAACCATTGCCTGTGTTATTGACCGTGACCAATACGAGACTCGAGTTCGTCGGATTCCACGCGGCCAGCGTATTCGTATCGTTAACCAGGATAATATTGCAACCAGGCCGGATAAACTCGCTGAACTGGCCCATGACAAAAAATTTCTCGTTGATCGTATAGTTCGGTGTATAGCCGGGATTGGTCGTGGCAAGAAGCGAATTCAACAGGAAACCCCAGCCGCCTGCGCTGTCCACAGCTTGCCAATAAACAAATGCCCTGGCTCCCATGACCGCGACGTCATTGTAGATATACCGCGCCATCGTCAAGCCGGAGCCATCGCCGTCACCATCCTCGGATAACCAAAGCGACTTTTTCTGCGAACTCGCTTCTCCTTTCAGATTGGAGGCGCCAGTGAAACCGTAGCTGTGCGTCGTAAACAAGGAAACACGGCCAAGAGCGGTTGCGGAGTAACTGGGATAGGCGCTGAGGTCGAGGTAAGTTTGCTCAGGATCAACGTCCTCGGCGGCATCAATTCCCACCAACGGCGCGTTTGTCTGTATTTCG
>DASYZW010000599.1:0-4086 GCA_035945915.1 Verrucomicrobiia bacterium
AGAATGGCAAAACAGGCCGAAACTATCAGAATTGGTGAAGGATGGAAAGTGGAAGTCGTGCCAAATTTAAAATATGCGCTTTTATGACCTTATTTGATCAAAGCCTCTAAAAAATGGAGATGAGCGCGATTTGCATATGGGGCGTCCGTGGCCTTTGCGTGGGTCTGTATTTGGGACAGACACCGGGGCTTTGTTTTTCGGAATGCCGTTGCATCGCTCGCGGCCTTCACGCGAAATCCAACAGCTCGAAGTTTTTATCACTCCAACGCTCTACCGCTCCACCGTCCCGGCTACTGCGGCGGCAGCGCGTGCAAGGCTACGACGCTGGGTGAGCAGGCCCAGCTATACTGCGTGCCGCCAGGAGTCGGCGACGCCCAGTCGTTCCAGGATAAACCGGAGGTGGCGTTCACATTGTTCCAGGCCGCATTGGCGTTATTATAAAGCCAGGTTTCATATGTGCTCTGCTGGCCGGTTGCCTCTTCATACATGCACATCCAGCGCATGAAGATGCCGTTGAAACCGTCGTTGTTGTCGCCGCCCGAGCCGTCGCCGCCCGTGCCGTAATCGGGAAGGTAGCTGTCATTGCAAACCGTGTGCATGAAATATTGGGCGGCTAAATTCGCATTGGAATCGTGGCCGAAAAAATACGCCGCGGCAATGAATGTGCCGGTGTTGTAGCTCAAATCCCCGCCCACCGGGCCGTCGGTGCCGCCGTAATCTTCCCAGTGGTCGTAGACCAGGCCGGACGATGCCAGGAGATAATTCGCCTCCCACCAGTACATGTTAAAACCATCGTTATAGGCCCAATTGCCGCCGGAGCCGTAAACCTTCCAGATCAAATAACCCGCAATCGCGCCGGGACCGTTGACGCAGGCGTTCTTGGTGCCGTTGTAACCGGTGCCGTCGGGCGTGTGGTCGTCGGTCTCCCACATGCCGCCGCCGTACGTGCTGTCGTACTGGGGAGCGGTGCGGGCGCCGCCGCCGTAATAGACCCGATAGAAATTATTATAGGCATTGTTTGCCCAGGCAGCCGGGGCGTTCGGCACCACCAGATAAGCGCGCAGGTGCGCGATACAGGCCCACATGACGTCATCGTTATAGTGAGTATCGTAAGTCCAATCGGTGCCGTAAATCCTGTCGAACCCGGCCACGAGGTTGCTGACGACCATTTCATCCGAGCCGTAGCCGGTCCGGTCGGCGACGTCCACGGCCATTTCGATCATCTCGGCATTCTGCCAGAAGTCTTGATGGTCAAAGCCGCCGCCGGTCTTCCCGTCGAAGTAACCGCCGCTTTTATTGTAGAAGTTGTAGTTGAAGTTGAACGCAAGGTTGAATGCGTCGGTGGCGGTGAAAGCGCTGGCCGAAGGCGCGGCGATGAATCCGGCGAGCACGGCGATGACAGTCCCGATGATGAGGGCGAGTGGTTTATTGAGGCACATGGTTTTTCGTTTCCTTTCCTTTCGTTTCCTTTTCGTTCCTTTGCAAGCATTCAATCGTCTCCCTAGTATCGGGCCATGACTGCGTCAATTGCCGATACTTCAACCGCAACCTAAGCCGGGGCCGCCGGAAATGATATGGACGAAACGCTGAAATGTATGGAGATTTGACTGCGAATGCAGCCGCAAAGAACCAAGAAATTGTAGGCGTCGAGGTAACGAGACTCAAACTCACATCGAATCACAGTCATCGATCACGCCACGGCATTTCAGTCAGAGACTCCTGACGTCGTCACCTACGAAAAAATCCGGAGAGAATGTAGGCGTCGAGGTGACGAGACTCAAACTCCACATCGAATCACGTCCGTCGGTCAAGCCACAGCATTTCAGCCAGAGTCTCCTGACGTCGTCGCCTACGAAAAATCCGGAGATTTGGCAGGCGGGCGGCTTGGCAGCGGTCGTAGCAGGTCTTGCCTTCGGTTGCATTCACTGGTATGTACCACCGCCCTGCCCGGAAATTCTTTGCGACCGTTGCGTGAGATCGTCTTCGGTATCTGTGCTCATCTGTGCTCATCTGTGGCTAAAAATTCTTTGCGTCGTTTGCGATCTACGCGGTTAAATTTTCCGGTTTTCTCCCCGGTATCCCACGGCTGAAAAGCAGCCTTCTCGTTTACACCCCCCTCCAAATTTCAAAAATCTCAAATCCCCAATAGACACGGCCACTTTAGCGCTATTACGATCCGTTTTCACGCCCGTTTACACGTTTACTTTGCTACACAAATCAATTGTGCGGAAACGTTCGTCACGCGGAATTTCTCCACCCGAATTTCCTCACGCGAAGGCCACCCGTAGGCGTCGAGGTGACGAGACGCGCTTGCGCCTTGGATTGCCGGGCATTTACCTTCTGAACATCCGTTGCGACCGTTGCGACCGTTGCTTGAGATTGTATCCGTCTTCTGTGGATTCAAGATGCAACCCATCGTTCTCCTGTTCTAATCCGTGGCGTTCCCGTTTCTCTGTCTGGTATGGAAGATGCTAAAATATTAACTCCGCTGGGCGTCTGACTGAAATTGTCGATTGGTTCATACATGACTCGTACATCGGATGAGTGATACAAAACAAATTGCTCCATTAAAGTTGATTCTGGAAGGCCGGTTTTGGGATTCCCATGTCTATATGGGAAAACTGTATCTCTTCACAATTGACGGCCGGGTGCACACGATCGAATGGGACCGGTTAATCTCGGAATTTCCCCTGCCGGATGAGCTTGCGTTGCCGATGCAATGCGCCTTTAGCCGGAGCGATTACCTGTACGAAAACCGGCATGACCCGCTGCACCAGGACCCGCAAGTGCGCGAGTTGATCCAGGCCAAATTTATGCGGCTGGCAAATCATCATAAAATCCCGCGAGCGGCCGACTGGAGAAAATACCTGGTCCACACCAAGGATTCGCCATTTCCGTTTCCGCACCTGGACGCCACCATTTATATGAAGGGCGTTTTCGCCGTTTCCGAACAAGGCGTGTTTGTGATTTCGAACAATGACCTGCAATCGAAATCCAAATCAAAGCGCGGCAAAAGCGGCAGGGCACTGCAAATGTGGGATTGCCCCGTGCTTTCGGTGGACGCTTCTTACGGGTCCCTGGCCCTGGCGGCCGGGCCTGAAGGATTGTTTGAATTTGAATTGGATGATTGGGTGCGCGGAGATCCGCGCAAGGCGAAACAGGTGGACCCGGGCGATTGCAGCGATTGTTCCTGGGCGTATTACAGCATCATGGGTTCTTCGCAAAAACAGGGAGGCATATTCGCGGAATATGTCGCGCGCGGTAATGGCGATGGTGCGGATGTCAACCAGGGCCGGCGCGCGTCAAAGGGAAAAAATAAAGGCCCAAAAGAATTTGAGCCCACCAATTTGGGCCGGTCATGGCGCGAAGCGCCGAAGATCGAACGCCGCTTTGAAAAGGCGCGGTCGCTGAAGGACATCTTTAACTTCAATCCATCCGGATCAGGCTCGGCTTCGGGCTATTGCTGGGGCGGGATGGATAAAATTTGTCACGCCAGCGAGGGCACGATGACAGTGGCGCAATATAGTCCCTGGAAAGATGAGCCGGAACGGCTGCGCGTGCTGCGCCGGCTCACATTTGATTCGCAGAAGGGGAGTCCGATTGGTGGCGCAGTGGCGCCGTTCGGTTCAATTATTGAAATGGATAAATACATCGTGGTGGTCAGGAGCGACGACGAAATTTTCACGATTCCGGGCGCGCCGGTGAATTGGAGGGTTTTCAACCGTTCGAAACAATACGAAAACCAGTTGCATGTCATTCACGAAAATCGATTGGAAATCTATTCGTTCAATCACGATTACTTCGTCGACCAGAAACAGAAATTTAGCGGAATTTCGGCCTTCGTCTGACCCGGGTGCGAAGGGCGGCGCAGCCCGGGTCCGGGTTTCAGGAGCAAACATCCGGCGCTTTTATGAGGACAATCAATGTTCAGAAGATGGACAAAAAACTGAAAATCTCAGGACAGTTGTCTTTGATTGGGCGAGTAGAGAGGGCTGCGCCCGAACGCCGTTAAACGCTTGATTCATCGGGGTCTATACGCGCGGGCGAAGGACGGGACGCTGTGTCCATATCCAAAAGCGCGCGAAA
>DASYZW010000600.1:0-5093 GCA_035945915.1 Verrucomicrobiia bacterium
TGATCCAGATATCAGGCTGCTGCTCCTGAAGCACAAGGAATAGAGTGGAATCCTGCGGCATCGTATATGGAAGCTCTACATAGCCGCTACGCCCCTGGTCCGCCGGCGACCGCGGGACCCAAAACGGAAAGATCGTGCCAACATCGTCTGGTTGCGGCTCGAACGGGTCCGTGTCAAACGTGCAGGACGCGTAATCTACGTTCAAATCATGGATCCAATCCAAATTGTGAAACATAAACCCCGACCGAAACCCTCGCGCATCCCATGCCTGCAAATAACGGTTTATCTGGACCGCTCCATCCCTGAACGATTCCCGGCTTTGAAACAGTTTGCCGTCATGTTTTAAGTCCTGCACTCCCACTTCAAAACCCTCGCGCCGCAACTCATCGATAAATGCCAACGAGACGTTATAATCAGCTTCCGGAATGAAATTAAACGACGATCGGAAACCCATCTGCATTTCGAGCTGCATCAACCGTCGGCTTTTGGCCAGGCCTCGCCAACTCTCGACGTCGTGCGTTAGGACAAGCGCAAATTTCTTTCCATCGGGCCAGCCCGGCCATTCTGCCGGACGATGCCCCGCCGCTTCGTTGATCGGCCAGACGTCCCGATGAATTTTGCGCGTCCGGCGCGCCACTATGCGACGCACAGCCATGCGCAAATGCCATGGCAGGTACGGTTTAAGACCATAATAAATGCTATTAGTATTCATATGTTAAAAACTGAGACTCCAGCTAAAACGTGCTCGCGGGCGGCCGCCTGCCAGCCAGGAACTACTGATGCAAACCTTTCGGAACGTACTGCCGCGTTTTATTGAGGACCACACCCACAGTGGCGCCAACTTCGCTCAGCCAGGTATTCGCCTGCTCAACAGCTTCCCGGCCGGTCTTCTCCGATTCTACCACCAGCAGCGTAATGTCCATGAACCGCGCGAGGTGCGAAGTCACACTCATCGGGCTGATTATGGGCATGTCAAAAATAATATAGTCATAGTCGCTGGCCTTCAGTTTGGGCACCAGCGCCGTGAACCGTTTCGGCAGCGCCTGTGATTGCCCCTCGCTTTCGGTATTGCCGTTGACGACATATAGATTCTCTCCGACCAAAGCATTTTTCTTCGTTTCTTTGGCAAGCACCACATCCACGCCGCAACAGGCTTTCCCCTTATAGAATTGCTGCGCCGCTCCGTTTTCCAAATTCATATCCACCAACAAAACATTCCCATCACCGATCTCGGACAAAGACGCCGCCAATCCGCTGGCAACCGTGCTCACTCCAGTGCCATGACCGGTGCCCGTCACCGCGACCAGTTTCGGTTTGTGCGCAAAACCCTTAACCTCAAAATAAAGTATAAGCCGGTCCCGCAAGGCCCGGTGAAACAGTTGTAACGAAGGATTTTGTTCCAACGAAACCACATTGCCATTGCCATTCGTTTTTTCTACTCCCGCCGCGCTGCCGTTAAATGCTAGCTGGCGTCGCTCCGCGGCCCGCGTCAAACGCGCATATCCATTTCGATTTACATCCGGAATGGAAACAAAAAGAGGCAATTTCAACCGGCGTTCCACTTCGTTTGGGTGTTTCACCGAGCGATCAAGGAACATTTCAATCAGAAAAGCCCACGCAACGCCCCCAAAGATACCGCCTACGGCGGCCATGGCCATTGCTTTGCAGACCTTCTTCCAATCCCGTACTGGCGAGGAGGGATCCTGCACCGGCCGGATGTTCGGCGTTTTGCCAGTGTCGAGCTGTTCATCTATGTGATACCTCTCGAGACTCTCCGAAAGGTTCTGATAGTTCGCCGCCAGGATGGACTCGGTCAGTTGCAGTTGCGTAATCGTCGGCGCCAAATCGTTCAGGTTTGTGGCCTGCGTCTGAAGGCTGGCAAGTTGCGCTTCCCATGACTGAATCTTAGCCTTAAGCTCAATGATCTGGGCAATCTGCATTCGGGGATCAGTCGTCGCGCTCATTGTCGCAGACCCGGCGGAAGTGGCAATCGGGGCTACGCCGACTATCTGAGGATACTCCTTCTCCAGGGCGCTTTTTTCATTCTCGTTTACCAAAATTTGTTCATCAATGCCTTGGAGCAGGGAATTGCTGCGCGTAAAACCCTGCACCAGATATTCCTGTTCCTTCTTACGAAAGCTGTCGAGGCTCGCACAAATATCGGTGTACGCATCAATCTGATTTTCTGGAATGGCAGCGGGGATCCGGTTGGTCGATTCGAGTCCGGGAGACTGCTTGGTAGAGGGTTGCTTGATTGCCGCTTCGTCGGCTGATAATTCCGCCTTCGCGTTCAGGATTTCGTCGTCGACCTTCGAAAGCTGCGCGGCCAAATCCTTTTGGGAATCCTCCAGGGAAATAATATTGAACTTATTTTTCAAATCCGCCAGTTGTTGTTCGGTCGCGTTCAGTCGGACACTCAGCTCGGACTGTTCCATGGTCATCGCATCCTCAAATTGGCCTCCCGCTGAATGGATTTCGTAATGCTTCTGCAGGTACGCATTTATGACCGCCTGCAGGAGCGGCTGAACGATTTTGGGGTCCGGGTGTTTGAGGGTTATGACGATTACGCTGCTGTGTGTATCGTCTGCGGGTTCTGCCTGCAAATTGCCGCGAATGAATCCCGCGGCTGCGTTAACACGACTACCGCCTCCCACCTTTGCCAGAATAGTGGCGGGGCCAAAATTGGAAGCGGCCTCTTCCGCCACGTCCAAACTCGTCAAGATTCGGATTTCTGAATTGAGTACATTTTCACCATAGGGATCTGGAACAATCACCTTTTGCGTGTCACCCTCAATTGACCCTTGTGTAGACGCCGGAACGTATTTGATTAGCAGTTCCGCCTGTGACGCGTAAGGGGGCGCTTTGACATAGTAAATCGCCGCTGCTGCTGCTAATCCCAGCAATGAAGTCAGGACAATTTTCCATTTATGGCGGAAAATCGTGTAGTAAACGTCTCCCAATGATATCGCCGGCGGAGGGGGTTGGACTTGTCTGTTATTGTTCATGCAATGCCCGTCTATCTTTCTGACAGAACCGTCTACGTTTCTGCTTAGGCTAAATGGCGATATAGCGCTGCCCCCACCAGCCGTGAAAGTCCGGCAGGAAGGGCGCGAAAGATCCGATTGTGCCAGCCCGTTGACGCGTCTGTTTCCGTAACAAAAGTATTCCGTCGCAAATCGTATTTGACATACTCGATTTTATATTCCTGCGCACCCCAATTCAGCTTGAACCGACGCAGGCCCTCGTTAGACAGGGAAGTCCTCCCCATGTCCAAAGTCCTGGCGCCATTGCATACCAAGCGCTTGATTGCCTCCCACATCACAAGGTTTGTCCCCCGCAATTGTTGAAAGGATTCATCCGAGGCCCCAAATTTATACACAGCATGTGTCCCGGCTTGAAAATAGACCGAGGCTGCAACTGGCCGACCCTGCCAATGCGCAATGACCACCATGCCCATGTCCCGCGAAAGAATGTGACGGCAAATGTTGCTGAAGAATATGAACGGTTGCGGTGGCACACCATGTTTGCGGCGAGTTTTACAATGCAGCGAATAAAATGTCTTTAATCCTTCCATTCCCGCGGACACGGAAACGCTCAATCCACTTTTCTCCGCCTTGCGAATGGCACGGCGCGTTGAAGGATCCATTCCGGTGAACATCGCTTCTTCATCTTCCTGAAGAGCCAGACGATGCCCGTAAAATGAAACCGATGCCGGAGCGTTCGGAAATAACTTGCGGCCGCTGCGAAATTCGATGGATTTCCATCCCCTCGATTTGCCCAATGCCACGGCACTTTGGATGAGGCGATGCGCCCAGGCGCAGTCGTCATAAAGAGGGCCACATTCGTCCGTAAACGGCAACGCAATTCCTCTGCGTCCCGTGAACCGGCTGCTCACTTCCATCAGTGGAAGCACTCCACGGACGGCTCCCGATTCCTCCACTCCCAAATACGCGGGCGTGTAACCATATGCGCCTGCCAGCGTTTTTGCCCACGCGGCACTGTGGAAAAAGGAATAGTCCGGAAATGCGGCCAGCAATCCGTTCCAGTCAGAAGCCTCTAACGGATTAACGACTTGAGGAGTCGCCGCCGCCGCCCGCTCTACCGATGATCCCGCCCCGTTGCGGGTGAGATATTTATTTGCCACCGTGGCCATGTTCGCCTGTCAGCGTTGCGTTAACATGGTCAGGCTCTTTGCGAGCAAGGGACCGAATAGTCCTGGCTGGGTTTCCCGCTACCACCGTATCCGGCGGCACGTCCCGAACCACCACGCTGCCGGCTCCGATCAACGCATTCTCGCCAATCGTAATGCCGCAAAGCAGAGTAGTCCCCGAACCGATCGATGCACCCCGCTTAACCACTGTAGGTAGACATTCCCAGTCTGCTTCTGTTTGCAAATTTCCGTTGCCATTGGTCGCGCGCGGATACATGTCGTTCGTGAAGGTCACGTTATGGCCAACGAAAACATCATCTTCAAGGACTACACCCTGGCAAAGAAAACTGTGGCTGGAAATTTTACAGCGGTTTCCAATTTTTACACCCTTCTGAATTTCTACAAATGGTCCCACCTTCACGTCGTCTCCCAGTTCGCATCCGTAAAGATTCGCGTAACCAAAAAGTCGAACGTTCCGGCCTAATTTGACATCCGGAGTCATCCGGACATACGGCGCATCAGCGGCATTCATCGGCAATGGCATTCCTCGACCAGAACTTGGCAGTCGATCATATTATACTCCCGCGTGCACCGCAACCGCCTCGTGGCCGTTGCCATTGCCGTTATGACTTTTAGCAGGCAAAAGCGGAGCGACGTCATGAACTGCCGGGACAATCCCTTCTGGATGCTTCCGGCTGTTAATGAGATTGATCGGAGCCCCATTTCGTTTCAACGAATCCGACGAAGCCTCCAGAATGCGCACTAACTCCAAGCCTTGCTGCCCATCCGTCAACGGTCGGAGTCCGTCTCGAATGCAATCCAGGAAATGTTGGCACTCTGACTTCAACGGCTCCTCCTGCTTGATATACGGGGCATACATGTCGCCGTAGTGATAGGCATAATGAAACTCAGCAAACGTGTCATAGTGCGGCGGACGTTCCAC